>NZ_CADFEF010000030.1:0-97060 GCF_902833125.1 Burkholderia sp. BCC1640
TTCTCCACGAACTGATGTTCGGTGAAGCCGCCGACCACGCGCACCCACTGCGGCGCGGGCGTGATCGCGACCTGACGCTTGAGCATCTCCATCGCGACGGCGAGCGAAGGCACGCCGTCCCAGCGGAGCTCCATGTTGTAGTTCAGGCCGCCGCGAATCACGTGGCAGTGGTTGTCGATCAGGCCCGGCAGCACGCCGCGGCCGTCGAGGTCGACCACCTTCGTCGCGCGGCCCGCGAGCGGCATCACGTCCGCGTCGCTGCCGACCGCGACGAAGCGGCCATCCTTGATCGCGACGGAAGTCGCGACGGGGTTCGTGCGGTCGAGGGTCGTGAATCTTCCGTTATGGAGGATCAGATCCGGTTGGGTCCCGGTTGCGGTCATGTGCATCACCTCGCTTCGATCAGAAGCCAAAGAGCTGTTTGAGGGTGGGAATGGCCTGCACGCCGATCACCATGCCGAGCAACCCGACCAGTGCGATCAGCGGCGGCGCGGGAGAGCGGACCTTGATTGCGCTGTAGATGACACCGATCAGCACGCCCGCACCAAGGGAAACCAGATAAGGTTCCATACGATCAATCTCCCGGACAAGTTGAAATGCAGGCCCTATGTCCTGGCAAACGCCGGGCGGACGGCATCGTGAATCATCACGGTTCGCCGTCCGCGTCGACGCATCGCCGATGCGGCGCGTCCGGATCGGGCACGCCGCTTCGGCAGCGACAGTCGAGGACTGTCCGCGCTTACTTCGCCGGGACGGCCGGGATCGACTCGTGCGGCGTCGCGGTGCGCTGCGCAGCCTTGTGGACCATCGTGTACGCGTAGTCGACGCCCATGCCGTACGCGCCCGAATGTTCCTTCGCGATCGCCATCACGGCGTCGTACGTCTCGCGGTGCGCCCAGTCGCGCTGCCATTCGAGCAGCACTTGCTGCCAGGTGACCGGCACGACGCCCGCCTGCACCATCCGCTGCATCGCGAAGTCGTGCGCGGCCTGCGTCGTGCCGCCCGATGCGTCGGCGACCATGTAGATCTCGTAGTCGCCTTCGAGCATCGCGCAGAGCGCGAACGTCGTGTTGCAGACTTCCGTCCACAGGCCCGACACGACCACCTTCTTGCGGCCGTTCGCGGCCAGCGCGTCGCGCACCTTCTGGTCGTCCCACGAGTTCATCGACGTGCGTTCGAGCGTCTTCTGGTTCGGGAACACGTCGAGCAGTTCGGGATAGGTGTGACCCGAGAAGCTGGTGCTTTCGACGGTCGTGATCGTGGTCGGGATGTTGAATACCTTCGCGGCCTTCGCGAGACCGACGACGTTGTTCTTCAGCGTCTGGCGATCGATCGACTGAACGCCGAACGCCATCTGCGGCTGCTGGTCGATGAAGATCAGCTGGCTGTTGTGCGGAGTGAGTACTTCAAGCTTCGGGTTGCTCATGGCGGTGATGTCCTTTGACGCGGAGAAAAGTGAGGCTCGCCTCGCCGACGAATCCGCGAGGCGTCCGATGCGCTGTGTCGGGAGGTTCGACAGCCGGCCCGCATCATTCAATACGCAAATTCGCGATCACGCCAATTAATCGTTCTGATCATCGCGACCCTCGAAATTCAGGCTTAAGAGATCTGAATTTGGTTGAATCGACACGTGACGAACGCACAGACCTGATAGGCTGAACCGAGACTTTCGGATCGACGCCAGATCGGTAGTTATCCAGATTTTTCACCCGGTCGTCACTCCATTCCAATTCCATGAAACCGTACACTGCTTCGCTTTTCGCCGGCATGCTCGCCGGCATCGTCTACGCGCTGATCGGCGTGCAATCGCCGGCGCCGCCGACCGTCGCCCTGATTGGCCTGCTCGGCATTCTGGTCGGCGAACAGATTCTTCCCGTCGCGCGGCGGATGGTCGGCGGAATCCGCCTCGGAACCGCGTGGAGCGACGCGAAGTGCAGCCAGCACATGTTCGGCGCGCTGCCCGGCGCGCACGCGTCCGACGCTGCCACGAAGCGCCGCGAATCGACGCCGACCTGACCGGCATGCGTTGACCGGATGCGGCAACGCGCGTCGGCGCGCACGCTTGCGCGTTTTCCGGCACGTCGGGCGATGCCTCGCCCCGATCCGTATTGGATTCGGTGCCGCTTGACGCTAACATGACAGCCCGATGCCCTTCCCCCGTGGAATTCGCCATGAAGCTGTCCTTCGAAGCGCTCGAAGCACTGGACGCGATCGACCGCACCGGTACGTTCGCCGAAGCCGCGGAACTGCTGCACCGCGTACCGTCCGCGCTGACTTACCTCGTACAAAAGCTCGAGAGCGACCTCGACGTCGCCTTGTTCGACCGCAGCGGACGCCGGGCGCGGCTCACGCACGCGGGCCGCGTCGTCGTCGAGGAAGGCCGTCGGCTTCTGCATGCCGCCGAACAGCTCGAACGCAAGGCGCAGCGCGCGCAGCAAGGCTGGGAAACCGAGGTCCGCATCTGCGTCGACGAGATCCTGCCCTTCGAGGCGATGTGGCCGTACGTGCATGCGTTCTACGGTCTCGAGATGGACACGCGGCTGCGACTCTCCACCGAAGTGCTCGGCGGCACCTGGGATGCGCTGATTTCGCGCCGCGCCGATCTGGTCGTCGGCGCGTCGGGCGAACCGCCGGAGCTGCCCGACATCGTGACGCGGCCGATCGGCACGCTCAGGCACGTGTTCGCGGTCGCCCCCGACCATCCGCTCGCGGCGCTGCCGGAGCCTCTGTCGATGGCGTCGGTCGTCGAGCATCGCGGCGCGGTGATCTCCGATACCTCCCGCGAACTGCAGCCGCGTTCGGTCGCCGTCGATGCCGGGCAACCGTATCTCGCGGTGCCGACGCTCGCCGCGAAACTGGCCGCGCAATGCGAGGGACTCGCGGTGGGCACGCTCCCGGACTGCATCGCGGCACGCGCGATCGCGCAAGGCAGACTCGTCGCGCGCCAGGTGACCGGCATGCGCGACACGACCCATTGCTATATCGCGTGGCGCGGCGACGAAGCCGGACGCGCACTGCACTGGTGGGTCGAGCAACTCGATCGCCCCGACCTCGTCGACCGGTTCACCGCGCTTGCCTGATTCCGCGGCCGCACGCCATGACGCCGCGTCAGCCGAACGCATCGTGCAGGCGCTTCATCTCCTTCTCGAGCCACTCGATCAGATTGAACGACGCGTGAGCCTTCGCGGCCGGCGGGATCAGCATCCTTTCCTCGGTCGCGATGTGCTCGGTCAGCGATTCGCACATCAGCCTTCCCAGTTCGGGCTTCCTGGCGATCAGCGGGGACAGGTCGCGGCTGCTCAATTGATACGCCGTCACGGCGGTCACCGCGTAGACGCTCGCATGAAGCCGCGTGCCGGCGAGCACGACGGACTGGCCGATCGCGTCGCCGGGCGCCATGCGCCTGACTTCGATGTCGCCGGCCGCGCCCGGCACGAACACCGACGCGACGCCGCTGCCGACGATGGTCAGCAGCCGCGCATCGGCATTCGACGCGTAGATCACCTCCCCCTTGTGGAACACGCGTGACGCCAGCGCGTCGGCCAGCACCGCCAGATCCGCGTCGTCGAGCTGCCGGAAGAGTTCGACCGCACGCAACAGGCGCTGCCCCCGCGAAACCGGACGATGCTCCGCGACGGTCCCGGCAAGCGGGCGCAACGCGACGTCCGCGGCGGCCAGGTGCCGATGGGTCAGATCGTAGAGGCGGTTGCGGACCTCGATCTTCTTCTGCAACGTGTCGACGTAACAGATGAGCTCGTATTCGATCGAGTTGGTCCGGAACGCCTTGACGACCGAGACCGGCGCGGGGCGCGTCAGCACGTCGAGCGAACTCGCGGCGGCGCGATCGAGCGCATCGACGACCACGGCGGGCCGCACGCCGGGATCGATCTCGATCGTCAGCGTCACGCCGTGCACGCTCGCGGGCTCGCTCAGGTTGACGATCGTGGCCTTGGCCGCCGCGCTGTTCGGCACGACGACCAGATTGCCGAGGCTGTTGATCATCTTGGTCGCGCGCCAGTTGCTTTCGACGATGCGACCTTCGAGCTCGCCGATCGACACGGTGTCGCCGAGGCGAAACGGCTGCGTGGTATTCAGGACCAGGCCCGAGAACACGTCGTTCAGCGTGTTCTGGAGCGCGAGACCGAGGATGACCGCCACGGCGCCCGACGTCGCGACCACCCCGCTCAGCGGCAACCCGAGGACGTAGCCCAACGCCGCGACGGCCGCGGCACCGAACACGGCGCCCGCCGCGATGTCATGAAACAGCCGCTGGTTGCGCCACGCACGCGGCAGCAGCAGATGATCGAGCATCAGACTGAACACCAGCGCGCACTGCAGCCACCACGCGACGGCGATTGCCTGGATCGCAAGGCGGTCGAGGCGGTCGGGCGACGACGGCACCGCGAGCGGGCTCACGCCGGTCGAGAACAGCGCATAAGTCAACGCGGCGAACGACGCGCAGCGCCAGATCGCCTTCGTCGTCGAACGGCCGGCCCCAAGCAGCCGCCAGGCAATCAGGTCGGCAAGAACGATCGGCGCGCCGTAGGCGACCGTGTCGGACAGGTTCGGCATGCTGGAATGGGCTGAGGGCGCGCTTCGCGACGGGCGGGGACCCTGCGCCGGCAGTCAGTGGCGTCGCGACAGCGATGAGCGGACAGTCCCCGCGCATGCAATGTAGACGCGCCGGCCGGCCAGGTCCTGTATTCGGCCTGAAATGTTCTGAATGTGCCGTCGGCACACGGGCGCTACGCGTCGCGCGGCGACACCTCGGCCTCGCCCGCCTCGAACCCGAGCGCATGCACGGCCGACCAAGCGTCGTGCGCGACCTGCGTCGGCCGCGACGTATGAGCGAGCGCCGCCGCATACGCGGCCAGCAGCCGCACGCGCGCGTCGGCGTGCTCCGGTGTGTCGTCGAGATCGCGCATCGCGTCGAGCGCCGTGCGCGCCCGTTCGCGACATTCGTCCACGAGCGACAGGTCGAACAGGCACGGAACCGCGACCGCCGCCAGCGCGATGCCGACCTGCACGTCTCCGTTCGGCGAAAACGCCCAGTCAAGCGCCGCACGCAGATTGCCGAGCTCGCGCCGGATCACGTCGAGCCGCGATTCGGCGAGCTGCCCGCCATCGTCGATGGGCGCGAGCCTGAACAGCGTGTGGAAGTAGTTCGCATGCGCAAGCGCCGCGGCCGCGCATTCGCCGTTGTTCTCGAGTTGCTGGAGCGCATAGGCGCGCGTCGTCGTCAGCAGCCGGTAGCGCGGCGCGCCGTGCGTGCTCTCCAGGCTCAGCAGCGATTTCGACACCAGGCCGGCGATCGTGTCGAGCAGGTCCGCGCCGGCCAGCCCCTTCGTGCCGACGATCTCCCGCACCGCGTCGATCGAGAAGCCGTCCCGGAACACGCCGAGCCAGCGCAACAGCAGACGTTCCGCGTCGCCGAGCAGGCGGTAGCTCCAGTCATACATCGCCTGCAACGTCTGATGACGCGGCAACGCCGTGCGAAAACCGCCGGTCAGCAACCGGAAATGGTCGTCGAGATGCGCGGCGAGCACGTCGATGCCGAGCACGGCCGCGCGGGCCGCGGCCAGTTCGATCGCGAGCGGCAGGCCGTCGAGACGCCGGCAGACCGACGCCATCAGCGTCAGGCTGCGTTCGTCGAGCGGAAAGCGCGGGTCGGCGGCGCGGGCGCGCGCCGAGAACAGCTGCACGGCGCTCGCGCCCACGATCGCGCGTTCGTCCGCGCCCTCGTCGGGCACCTCGAGCGGCAGAACCGGACACAGTCGCTCGCCCTGGATGCGCAGCGCCTCGCGGCTCGTCGCGAGCACGCGAAGGCCGGCATCCGCCTCGGTCAGCGCGGTCGCGATCCGCGCCGCGGCGTCGAGCAGATGTTCGCAATTGTCGAGCACCAGCAACATCCGCCGATGTGCGACGCTGGCGAGCACCGCCTCGAGCGTCAGCGATCCCGCCGGCTGCGCGAGCTCGAATGCGTCGGCCAGCGCGTCGGGCACGAACTGCGGGCACGCCACCGTGGCGAGCGACACGAACGCGGCGCCGTCCGGAAAGCTCGCCTCGGCGCGCATGGCCGCTTCCAGCGCAACCCGCGTCTTGCCGATGCCGCCGGCGCCGACCAGCGTCACGACGCGTGCGGTGTCGAGCGCGGCCAGGACCTCGGCGACCGTCTGTTCCCGGCCGATGAGTTCCGTCGGGGCCTGCGCCAGCCGCGACGTCGCGGGACGCACGGGCGCCGCGCGCTCGGCTTGCCCGCCCACCAGCCGGTAGCCGCGCCCCGGCACCGTGACGATCAGGTTCCGGTCGCCGCCCAGCGCCTTGCGCAACGCGGCGACATGCACCTGCAGGTTGTTTTCCTCCACGACCGTGTGCGGCCACACGCGCTGCATGATCTCGTCCTTCGATACCAATGCGCCGTTCGCCCGAATCAGGAGTTCGAGAATTTCGAATGCGCGACTGCCGATTCTCAGCAGTTTGCCGTTCGAGCGAATTTCACGTCTGTCGAGAAAGACGTGAAGCGTTCCAATCCGGATCATGTGAATTCTTAATCGTTTCCATTCGTCGATGCCCTGTCGGAAATGACACCGCTACCGTGCCAATGCTACGGCATTCGCTTCGAACAATGATTCAAATTATCAGAACCCAATGAACAAATTTTTTGAATCGATGAAATTCGCGAACACCGCCGACGGGACGGCATTTGTTCTCGCACACGCGCAGGATCTCGCATCACGGCGTCCGGCAGCACCGCCGATACGCGAAATAGTGATTTACCGATGAATTCTTTTCCGGCAGCAAAACCCGGTTATTCCGGCTTCGCTTTGGCAACCCGTCGTTTGCCGTGGCGAATCGAATGAATTGCGTTAATGTTCCGGAAAAGATGACTCGCGGCATTTTGGCGGAACCGATTTCCATCCCGCCGGTCGGGCGATTTTTCCTTTCAGAATGATTCAGGCCGCGCTCAAGACATTCGGCGGCGCGGCGCGAGACGATGGGCACCGGACAACCACCGTCACGCCGCGAGGAGGCGACCATGGGCCACCGTATCGCCGGCATCCTGATTCCCGACAGCGCGATCGCGCGCGAAGCGGCCGCGATCGTGCGGGCCAGCGAGCCTGAACTCCTGTTCCGGCATGCGATGCGCGTGTTCGCGTTTGCATCTGTCATCGGCACGCGTCGCGGCATCGCCTTCGATGCCGAGCTCCTGTACGTCGCCGCGCTATTCCACGACATCGGACTGACCGAAGGCCACCGCGACTCGCACCGGCGCTACGAAATCGACGGCGCGAACGTCGCGCGCGCATTCCTCGGCGGATACGGCGTTGCCGCCGAAGACGCGGCCGAGGTATGGCGCGCGATCGCGCTGCACACGTCCTTCGGCCTTCATCCTCACATGACGCCGCTGACCGCATTGCTCGGCGCCGGCATCGAGACGGATCTCTTCGCGCGCCATCTCGACGAGGTGAGCTGCGCTGAACGCAACGAGATCACGAACGCGTGGCCGCGAGGCCCGTGCTTCAAGGAGTTGTTCCTCGAAGCGCTCGCCGCGGGCACCGCGCATCGCCCCGAAACCGCGTTCGGCAACGTATGCGCCGACGCGCTCGAGCGTTGCGACCCGGACTATCGTCGGACAAATTTCTGCGGCCTGGTGCTCGGGTCGAAATGGGCGGACTGAGCGCGGCCGGCCGTGCCCGTCACGGTCATGAACGGGGCAGTCTGACGATGAACCGGTCCAGCTCGGACGCGAGGATCGCCTCCCGATAGTTCGCGGGGCGCTTGGCGCCGCGCCATTGCGGTTTGTAGATCGCGTCGCCGGTGCGAATCGTCGTGCCGGTCAGCGCGCAGCGCCCGGCGCTGCGCGACTTGGCGCTGATCCAGCGCTGCTCGTCGTAGCGACAGCGCGTCGGATCGCTCCACGATATCAACACCGATGAATCGGTCTGCCGCTCGACCGCGACGATCGCGCATCGGCGGCGCGCATCGCCGCTCGACGCGGGCGGCGCCTCGTCACGATGGCGGCGGCGCGCGGCGTCCGCGTCGCGAAGCTGCGACAACGCATTGCGACTCACTGCGGGCGACGGGTCGAGCAGTGTCATCACGTGTTCCCAGCGATTGAAGGCGTTCATGGCAACGTATCCAGGCAAATGGCGACGGGCCGGACGCATCACACCCGGGCACATCGCGGTCGTCATCCGCCGCCGCGAACTGGCACGATCCGCGACACGATGACCTGACCTTGACGATAGCGGGCCGCCGCTAAAGAGTCTTGATGCCCGGCTTAATTTTTCTGACCGGTCGGTTCATGCGTCGCGCGACACGCGCCGCGGCCGCGTTCATGACAATTCAGCGCGATTTCAGTACAGGACGCGCGGCCGCGCGATAGGCTCCTGTCCGCATTCGTTCGCTACGTTGCGCGCCCGCGGGCGCGAACGCGAACGCATGCCGGCTGCCGGCGCGATCGCCGCAGGCGGGCAGATCCGACCCAACCAACCAGCGCGGCACCGTTCCACCGCACGTTCAAGGAGTTCCCATGCGTCCCGCAGATATCGACGCCGTTCCCTCGGCGCGTCGCCGAGACATGTTGCTGGCCGGCGCGACCGCCGTTGCCGCCGCCACGCTGCCGGCCGCCGCTGCCGCCGCCGCGCCCAAACAGCCGCTTCCGCCCATCAAGGAGCCCATGCGATGAACACGATCACCACGAAAGACGGTACGCAGATTTACTTCAAGGACTGGGGCAGCGGCCGCCCGGTCGTCTTCTCGCACGGCTGGCCGCTGTGCGCCGATGCGTGGGACGCGCAGATGCTGTTCCTCGTGCAGCACGGCTTCCGCGTGATCGCGCACGACCGGCGCGGTCACGGCCGCTCCAGCCAGCCGTCGCAAGGCAACGACATGGACACGTATGCGGACGATCTGGCGGCGCTGATGAATGCGCTGGACCTGCGCGAAGCCACGCTCGTCGGCCACTCCACCGGCGGCGGCGAAGTCGCGCACTACATCGGGCGCCACGGCACGAAGCGCGTGTCGAAGGCCGTGCTGATCGGCGCGGTTCCGCCGCAGATGGTGAAATCGGCGTCCAACCCGGGCGGCCTGCCGATGGACGTATTCGACGGCATCCGCAAGAACGTCGCCGAAAACCGTTCGCAGTTCTACAAGGATCTCGCCGTGCCGTTCTTCGGCTACAACCGCCCGAACGCCAAGGCGTCGCAAGGTACGATCGACGCATTCTGGGCGCAGGGCATGATGGGCGGCGTGCACGGCCAGTATCTGTGCATCAAGGAATTCTCCGAGGTCGACTACACCGAGGACCTGAAGAAGATCGACGTCCCGACGCTGATCCTGCACGGCGACGACGACCAGATCGTGCCGATCGACGATTCGGCGCGGTTGTCCGCGAAGATCGTGAAGCACGCGCAGCTGAAGGTGATTCCCGGCGGATCGCACGGGATGTGCGTCGTCAATGCCGACCTGATCAATGCCGAACTGCTCGCGTTCCTGAAGGCGTAAGCGTCGCGGCACGGCGCGTCCGGCCGTTGCGCCGGCGCGCTTCAGCACGATTCAGGATTTTTCAGGCCGGCACCATCTCGTTGCGGCGAGCGCGATCGCGAAGATCGTCGCTGCGCGATGGCGGGTGCTTACGGCGCGCGCGCCGGCCTGAGCAGCATGCCGATCATCACCCCCGCAACCGCAACCGCCATCGCGACCCGGAAATTGTCGGCCAGCGCGAGCGTGGTCGCCTGGACCCGGACCGCCCGGTCGAGCAGCGCATAGGCCGCCTGGTCGCCTGCCGCGAAGGTGGCGCCGTGCGACACGAGTGACGCCGCGCCGGCCCGCAGGCGGTCGAGCGTTTGCGGATCCGACAGCGTGACATGCAGACCGACGAGATTCGAATGGGTAGCTTCCATGATGCGCTGGATCACCGCGATCGACGTCGTGCCGAGCTGCCCGCTCAGCAGGCGCGTCGTCTGCACGACGGCGCCGAACGTCAGCACGTGCTCGGCCGTCACGTGCTTGCCGAAGAAGTAGATGACCGACGTGAGCGCCATCGTCTGCCCGAGCGCCTGGAGCAACTGCGACGGGATGAAATCGGGTTCGGCCCAGGCGGACGTGAGACGCGCGCCGAGCGCGAACGCAACCGCCACCATCAGGAAGCCGGCCACGATCAGCCGGCGCGGATCGACACGCTGCAGCAGCCACGCGACGCACGGCGCGAACAGCAGTTGCGGAATCGCGATCCAGCGCAGCGTATCGCCGATCTGCAGCGGACGCAGCCCGTAGGTGCTCGCGAGAAATACCGACGGGATGAAGCTCGTATTGAGCACGGTAAAGCGCACGAGGCCGACGAGCACGATCAGCCATGCGATGTTGGGCCGCGCGAGGTAGCCGAGATCGATCCCGGCCCGCCGGGACGTGAGCTCGTGAATCAGGAACGCGGCAACCATCAGGATGCCGATGCACAGCAGCGCGACGATCAACGGCGACTGGAACCAGAACAGCCGTTCGCCCTGATCGAGCGCGATGCACAGGCACGTGAATCCGCCGGCGCCGAGCAGCATGCCGCGTGCGTCCATACCGGACGCGAAACGCTTGATCGGCTCGTTCGACAGCGACAGCAGCAGGCACACGATGAACGGAAGCGTCAGCAGCGCGTTCTGCCAGAACAGCCAGCGCCAGCTCAAATGTTCGCTGTACCAACCTTCGAGCGTCGCAGACAGGTTCAGCGACATCTCGAGGTTCATCGCATACGCGGCGATGCCGAACGGAATGAGCCGCGGCGGCAGCGTGCGGACGACGAAGCCGACGGTCAGCGGCACGAACACGCCGGACGCGAAGCCGGCGAGGCTCTGGAACACGATGAACGTGCCGAAGTTCGTGCACAGCGGCAGCACGCTTTCGACGACGAGAAACACCGACGCGCCCGCCAGCAGCACGCGGCGCGTGCCGAACACGAAGGCCGCCGCGATCGCGAGCGGGCCGACGAACATCTGCGATGCGGTGAACGCCGTGTTGATCCACGCGCCTTCGTCGAACCCGACGCCGAGCGCGCCGCGCACGTCGGCGAGCCCGAGCGACGTGATGCGCGACGTCAGCGTCGCGATGATCGCGCCGAGCAGCACGGACGCGATCGCGGCGATCGAACGAAACGTCGGTATGTCGGTGGCTGGCGCGGCGGCCGGCCCCGGTGTCGCGCCGCCGGGGGCGAACGTGGTGTTCATCGTCGAGTGGTTTCCACACATGAGGCTCGCGCAAGCATAGCGCGATGCGAAAAAAATCGTCTGTTCGATGGAGTATCCCGACCATGACCCCGAACCCGCCGGACGCACCGTCCCCGCCCGCCGCGCGCTCACGCAAGTGGCCGATCGTCCTGATCGCCGGTTGTGCACTGCTGCTCGTCGCGCTGCTCGTCTACGAATTCGATGCGCATGAGCGCGGCACCGACGACGCCTACGTGACAGGGCACCTGCACGTGATCTCGCCGCGCGTGGCGGGCACCGTCGAGCGCGTGCTGGTGGACGACAACCGCTTCGTGCACGCGGGCGAGCCGCTCGTCCGCCTCGACCCGCGCGACTTCGACGTGCGCGTCGCGCTGCAGCGGGCGCGCGTCGCGCAGGCACATGCCGACGCGAGCCGCGCGAAGGCGCTGGTCGAGCAAGCCGAGGCGACGCGCGTGTCGGCGCATGCGGACGCCGAGAAGGCCGAACTCGATTACGCACGCGCACGCGAGCTGACGCGCGAAACGCCGCGCGGGTTGTCGCAGCAGGAATTCGATGCGGCCAACGCGGCGCGCACTTCCGCCCGCGCGCGCGTCGCCGCGGCCGACGCGCAGCAGCGCGGCGCGCAGGCCGCGTGGCAGGCCGCCGCCGCCGTGTCGAACCAGAACGACGCCGAGCTGCGCGACGCGGAGCTTCAGTTGCAATACACGACGGTCGTCGCACCGTCGGACGGCTACGTCGGCAAGAAAACCGTCGAGACCGGCGAACACGTCGCGCCCGGCCAGGCGCTGCTGACGCTCGTCGAGCCGCACCCGTGGGTGGTCGCGAACTTTCGCGAGACCCAGCTGCGGCACGTGCGCACCGGCGACGTCGTGCAGTTGCGCTTCGACGCGCTGCCGGACCGGACCTTCAGCGGACACGTCGACAGCCTGTCGCCCGCGACCGGCGGACAGTTTGCCCTGTTGCCGCCCGACAATGCGACCGGCAACTTCACGAAGGTCACGCAGCGGGTGCCCGTCAAGATCCTGCTCGACGGCCAGGCGTCGAGCGAGCCGCGCATCCGGCCCGGCCTGTCGGTCGTCGTCACGCTGCAGCGCGAGCGCACTCGGCCATGATCCGCATCGCCGCCCTGTTCGCCGCCGGCTTGCTCAGCGCGTGCACGATCGCGCCGCGGCCGCTCGCGCCCGTGCCGGTCGGGTCCGACCGGTTTCGCCACGCGGATGCGGCGCACGAGCCCGCACCGCCGCTCGCCGAGTGGCCCGCGTGGTTCGACGCACCGCCGCTCGTCGCGCTCGTCGATGCCGCGCTCGCCGGCAATCCCGACATCCGCGCCGCCGCGGCGCGCGTCGATCAGGCGCAGGCGCTGCTCGGCGTGCGCGAAGCCGCGTTGGCGCCCACCGTCGGCGTCGCGCCGTCGTTCAGCCGCGCGCGCGTGTCGGGCACGGTTGACAACGCATTGCCGAAACGCACGATGCACAACTGGTCGGTGCCGTTCAACGCGAGCTACGAAGTCGATCTGTGGGGGCGCCTGCGCGGCGACGCCGAGATCGGCCGGCAGAACGTGCTGCAGGCGGATGCCGATCGCGCGGCGGTGCGCCTGCGCGTCGCGACCGAGGTCGCGGCCGACTACCTGACGCTCCATTTCGTCGAACAGGATCTCGCGACGCTCGCGCGCGCGATCGAGCTGCGGCGCACCGCGCTCGACGTGATCGCCGCGCGCGTGCGGGCCGGCGCGGCGAGCGATCTCGACGCGCTGCGCGCGTCGGCCGATCTCGATACGGCACGCGCCGATCTCGCGGACAGCAGGCGACTGCGCGAAAACCTCGTCGACGCGCTCGCCGTGCTGACCGGCGTGTCGCCGACCGCATTCGCCGTCGCGCCGACCGCATCTGCCGTTCGCGTACCGGACCTGCCGCCCGGCCTGCCGTCGACCCTGCTCGCGCAACGGCCGGACGTCTACGCGGCCGCGCGCCGTGTCGACGCGGCATCGCTCGATATCGGCGTCGCCCGCACCGCGTGGCTGCCGACCTTGACGCTGACCGCGCAGGGCGGTTTTGCCAGCCGCGATCTCGGCACGTTTCTCGATCGCAACAGTTCGCTGTGGGGACTCGGTGCGAGTGTCGCCGAAACGCTGTTCGACGGCGGCAAGCGCGACGCCGCGGTGGCCGCCGCGACGGCGGGCGCCGACGTCGCCGACGCGAACTATCGCGCGACCGCGCTCGGCGCGCTGCGCGAGGTTCAGGATGCGCTCAACGACATCGCCGCGCAGAAGGAGCGGATCGTGCGCTACGACGGCGCGGCGCGCGCCACCGAGGCGGCGGCGCGTTTGTCGCTGAGCCGTTACGCGCACGGCTACGTCAGCTATCTGGAAGTCATCGACGCGGACCGCGATGCATTGAGCGCGCAGCGCCAGCTGATTCACAGCCGCCAGGCGCTGGCCATCGCGACGGTCGGTCTCGTGCGCGCGCTGGGCGGCGGGTGGACGCCGCCGGCGTCGGCGCCGGCGGGCGACGCGCATCGCGCCGGGCTGTTCTGAAGATGCCTGAACGTGCGTTGCGCCGTCGCTGGCGCGCGCCGATGCCGTCGCGTCGAACGGGCCGGCGCGCCCGCTCAGTCGCCCGCGCCGGCCGGACGCACACCGAGCGCCTCGGCCTGGCGCACGAGATCCGGCAGCGTGCGGACCTGCATCTTCTTCATCACCTGCGCACGATGCACCTTCACTGTGATTTCCTGCAGCCCGAGATTCGACGCGATCTGCTTGTTCATCAGGCCCGCGATCACGTGGCTCATGACCTCGCGTTCGCGCGGCGTCAACGATGCATAAGCCTGCCGCACCGCATCCAGCGCTCGCTCGCGAACGAGGCGTTCGCCGTCGCGGGCCAGCGCGCGGCCGACCGCATCGAGCATCGTCTCGTCGTCGAACGGCTTCGTCAGGAAATCGAGCGCGCCGCCCTTCATGGCCTTCACGGTGGTCGGTACGTCGCCGTAACCCGTCATGAACAGGATCGGCACGTTCAGGCCCGCGCGCACCGCTTCCTCCTGAACGGCGAGCCCGCTCTCGTCGGCAAGACGCACGTCGAGGATCAGGCAGCTCGGCACGTCGGGCCGCTCGAAGGCGAGGAACGCGCGCGACGTCGCGAACGTCTCGACGCGAAATCCCGCCGAGCGCAACAGCGCGCTCAGTGCGCGCCGCAGCGTTTCGTCGTCGTCGACCACATAGACGATCGGCGCAGGATCGCCCGCGCTCTGGTTGCGGTTCGAAGTCATATCCGGCGTGCTCGCCATCGCATTCCCTGAGTAGTCATCCGCTTCATTATCGAATGATAAACCGAGAAAAATTCGGGCGGCTACGCCTGAACGCGCGACGTGACGGCCGGTGGGCCGATCAAGCGGGCGGTGCGCCGGATGCGACCTGATCGATCAGGTTGAGCATGTCGTCAGATGGAAACGGCTTGCGCAGGAACGCGACCGCGCCTTGCGCGAGCGCCCGGCGGACCGACTCGTCGTCGCCGTGCGCCGACATCAGGATGACCGGAAGCGCCGCGTTGCGTTGTGCCAGCAGGCGCTGGACGTCGAGACCGCCCATCCCTTTCATCTTCAGGTCGAGCAGCACGCACGCCGCGTCGTCCAGCGGGCCGGCCGCGAGGAATTCCTCGCCAGACGGGAACGGCAATGCGGTATGGCCCGCCGATTTCAGCAGGCTGACAAGACTCTTTCGGACCGACGCATCGTCATCGATGATGCAAACAAGGGCCATGAAATAAGAACCGGAAAATTGTGTCAGTCGAGAACATCGCCGTGCGGCCCGGGGTTCACGCCCACGACCCGGCAAGCAGCATGGGTTGCGCCGACGCGTCGGCCGGCGCGGGGTGCGGCGTGTTCGCGATCGCGTCGGCCGCGAACGACGCGCACCGCGCATGGAGGCGCCCGGCCTCGCCCGACTCCGCCAGTTTCTCGAGCGCGTATGCGCGCACGACCTCGAGCAGCGAGTAACGCTTCGACAGCCCGACCGAATGGACGACCAGAAGCGATTTCGATGCAAGGCCGACGAGCGCGTCCAGCACCTCCTCCGAACCCAGTTCGTCACAGGCGGCGAGCGCGCAGGCCGCGTCGAGCCGGAACGCATCCGGAAACACCGCGAGACGGCACAGCACCGTGCGCTCCATGTCGTCGAGCAACCGGTAGCTCCACTCGATGGTGGCCCTGAGGGTCTGCTGCCGCGGGTGGGCCGTGCGCAGGCCGCCGGACAGCGACAGCACGGACTTGTCGAGATCCGCCGCCAGCCCCTGGATGCCGAGCGATGCGACACGGGCCGCCCCGAGCTCGAGCGCGAGCGGCAGGCCGCTCAGGCGGCGGCAGATGGTCGCGATCGCGTCGAGGGTCTTCGCATCGCACGGAAGGTCCGTCCCCATCGCACGCGCGCGCGCCAGGAACATCCGGACCGCGCCGCTCGCGACGATATCGCCGGCGTTCGCGCCGGCCGGCGGCACCGACAGCGGACCGACGCGATAGACCCGCTCGCCCGCGACGCGCAACGGCTCCCGGCTCGTCACGACGAGTATCGCGCCAGGATTCGCGTCCGCGATCGCTTCGCTCAGATCCGCCAGATCGTCGACGTACGGCTCGGCGTTGTCGAACACCAGCACGACGCGCTGCTCGCCGATCGCCCGCACGACATCGGCGGGCCCCGCGGTCGCGCCGCCCGGCAGGTCGAGCGCGCCCAGCACCGCGGATGCCGGCGTCGCGCCGGCCTGCAGGCCGGCCAGATCGACCCGGGCCATCTCGATCCCGCGCGCCGCCGACCAGGCCGTCGCGACCTCCAGCGCCAGATGCGTCTTGCCGACGCCGCCGGGGCCGACCAGCGTGACGAGCGCCTCGCGCTCGAGCAGCTCGTGCAGCTCGGCCGCTTCCGTCTCACGACCAATCATCGGACATTTGCGCGGCGCGGCGCTCGTGCGGGCCGCGCCCGCCGATTCGAAGGCGATCGGCAGGCGATCGTCATGCGTCCGGTCCGCCGGTGGCGCGAGCCGGTAGCCGCGACCCGATTCGGTCCGGATCCACCCGTGCTTGCCGCCGAACAGCTTGCGCAGCGTCGAGATGTGAACCTGGATGTTGTTCTCGACCACGACCGTGTGCGGCCACACGGCCTGCATGATCTCGTCCTTCGACACCAGCCGGCCGGCCGCCTTCACCAGCAGCTCGAGGATCTCGAATGCCCGGGCGCCGATATACCGGGGCTGCCCGTCGACGCAGACCTCGCGGCATTCAAGGGAAACCGTCACCTGCCCGAACGTGTACATGATCCGCACTCGCTTATGCTGCGTGGCACCTTGCGCCGCCTCGCGAGACGACGCGCTTCTGGGTTGCCCGTCCGGCCGTGCCAAGGCAGGCCGGAAGGCTCGACCGTATCGTAGGTCGCAACCGGCGCCGCGAACATTATCCATAGGTTTAGTCCGGCATGGACCGGTCACCGGGGCGCACGGGGTCCTGCAAAATCCGCCGGGCTGTCGGACAATGCACGGGTCGCCGCCCGGACGTGCGCGACCGAGCCCGGCCGATCCCGCATCGCGAGCCGTTTCCGACCTGCTCCATCCAGCCTGCCCCAACCGTGAATCAGCCCTTGCGTGACCCGGACGCCTCGAATCGAATGGATGCCGACTGGCTCGCGCGCGCCCGCCTGTCGAACGTGGTGCGCTCGGGCGACGTCCTGACGTTCGACCTGACCGACGCCGCAACGGGGGATGTGTGGTCGGCGTGCCAGACCGGCTGGGTATCCGATCAGCGCTGCCGGCAGTTCGAGCAGGAATACGCGTTGGCCGGACTCCTGGAACCGGCCCGGGCGCTCACGCCGACGGCGCTGATCCGCGCGGCCGACGGCCCGGTGCTCGTCTATCCGCGCCTGGACGTGCGTGCGTTCGACACGCTGACGGACGGGCGACTACCGCTCGACGTCTTCCTCGAAAGCGCGATCGGCGCCGCACGCGCGCTCGGCGAACTGCATCGGCACGGCTGGCTGCACGGCGATCTCCAGCCGGCCAGTTTCGTCATCGCACCGGACGGCACGGTCATGCTCCGCGCGTTCGCCCATGCCCGGGAGCGCGGCACGAAAAAAGCGGCGGCGGGCACGATGCGCACGGATTTCGCCGCATACGCGGCGCCGGAAGTCTCGGAAGGCGCATCCGTCGACGAGCGCGCCGACCTGTACGCGTTCGGCATCACGCTGTTCCGCCTGCTGACCGGCGCGATGCCGTACAAGGCCGCGTCGACGTCCGATTGGGTCCACGCGCACGTCGCGATACAACCGTCGCCGCCCGCGGCGTTTCGCGGCGACGTGCCCGCCATCCTGAACGATCTGATCCTGAAGCTGATCGCCAAGGAGCCCGCCGATCGCTACCCGTCCTGTGAAACGGTGCAGCACGATCTCGAGCGGATCCTGCACGACTGGCGGGCAGCGGGCCGCGTCGAGCCCTTCGCGCTCGGCGGCCGCGATCCGTTCGCCGGTCTGCACGCGCCCGACCTGCCGGTCGGCCGCGACGCTGAAATTCACGTGCTCGAGGGGAGCCTGGACGCCGTCATGCGCACCGGCGAGACGGCCGTCGTCCTGATCGACGGGCCGGCCGGTGTCGGCAAGACCGCGCTCGCCGAACACTTCATCCGCCATGCGCGCGCGGCGTCCGACACCGCCTGGTGCACGTCGGCCAAGGTCGATCAGTTCCAGCCCGCGCGGCCGTATGCGCCCGTGCTGCAGGCATTGCGCGCGCTGTTCGGCAGCGCGCTGGCCAGGCGCGACGACGAAATCGCGGTGATCGCCGCGCGGCTGCGCGACCGCGTGGGCCGTCAGGCCAGCGTCCTTTCCGCGATCTTCCCGGAAACCGCGTGGCTCCTCGATGTCGAGCCCGTCGCGTTCGACCACACCGATGCGATTCCGGCATTTCATCTCTGCCAGATCGTCGTGAATGCATTCCGCGCGTTCGCGGCGCCGGCCGAACCGCTCGTCATGACGCTGGACGACATCCAGTGGGCCGATGACGCGACGCTCGCGTTTCTCGCATCGATCGTGCTCGATCCGCCGGCGCATTTCTGCATCGTCGCCGGTTACCGGAGCGGGCCGTCGCACGACTACCCGCCGGCGTTCCGTCGCTTCCTCCAGCAGATCGATCGCGGCCGCCTGTCGTCGTTGACGCTCGCGCCGCTCGGCGCGCCCGACGTCACGCGCATGCTGTCCGGCATGCTCGGGGAAGCGCCGGACCGATTGTCCGGGCTCGGCGACATCGTGCATCGCAGGACGGGCGGCAATCCCTTCCACATCCAGCAGCTGCTGCGCACGCTAATCGACGAGCAGCTGCTCGGCTACGATCCGGTGCGGCAAACGTGGCAATGGAACGCGGGCGACATCGACGCGCACCACCAGACCGAGAATGTCGTGAGCCTGCTCGCGATCCGGATGCAGCGCTTGCCGCATGAGTCGAGAACGCTGCTGGCGCTGATGGCCTGTATCGGCATCGACACCGACGAAGCGCTGTTGCGCGCCGCCGCCGGCAAGACGCTGGCCGAACTCCGCTTCTGGCTGGACCCGGCGCGCCAGATGGGCCTCGTGTCGCTCTCCGGCGACCGCTGGCGCTTCACGCACGATCGCATCCTCGAGGCCGTCTACGCGCTCACGGGGAGCCCGGAGCGCGCGCTGCGCCACGCCCGGATCGCCGCCGCGATGCTGGCACGCGCGAACGCGCCGTCGCCCGAATCCTTGCTCGCGCTCGCTGCCCAGATCGAACTGGCGAAAGACGTGCCGCTCGACGACGCGCTCGCGCTTGCGTTCGCGGGCGCGCTGACCGACGCCGCGGCGGCCGCCGCCACGGCCGCCGCGCGCGATCGCGCGTTGTCGTTCCTGGCGCTGGCGCAATCGTTGCTCGGCCCGCATGCGTGGTCGCGACACTACGGTCTCGCAAGCCGGATCGGCATACTGCGCGGCGGCCTGCTGCTCGCGATCGGCGAAACCGCGCAGGCGGCCGACGCGATCGACATGCTCATGGCGCGGACGCGCACGCCCGCCGACCGGGCCGAGGCGCATCGGCTGAAGGCCGCGCAGCTCACGGTCGAGTCGCACTACCGGCAAGCCATCGACGTCGCGCTGGCCGGGCTGGCGCTGCTCGGCGTCGAGCTGCCCGCCGAGCCGGCCGAGGCCGATCTCGCGGCGGCCTGCGAGGCCGTGCACACGGCGCTCGACGGCCGCGCCATCGCCGATCTGGTCGACCTGCCCATGATGACCGACACGCGCGTCGAAGCCGCGATGGCGCTGCTGACCGCGCTCGAAGCCGCGATGTTCTATCCGAGCGGCGGGCTGATGCTGCTGCATTTCGCGACGATGGTGCGGCTGACGCTGCGCCACGGTGTCACCGCCGCGTCGGTGCAGGGGCTCGCGTGGTACGGCGTCAGCATCGCCGAGCATCACGACGCGTATAAAGACGGCTTCGAATTCGCCAAGGTCGCGCTCGCGCTGGTCGATCGCCACGGCTTCGAGCGCTATCGCTCCGCCACGCTGATCGCGCTCGACCAGGTGAGCGTCTGGACGCAGCCGCTGTCCTACGCACTCGAACGCGCACGCGATGCGAAAGCGGCGGGCAATGCGAGCGCCGAGCTGCGCTGGATGTGCTACAGCTGCAACCACATCGTCAGCGATCTGCTGTCGATGGGTGAAGCGCTGCCCACGATCCGCGACGAAATCGACCCGCTGCTGGAAATCGCGCGCGGCACGCACTACGACGACATCGTCGACCTCGTCTCCACCCAATCGGAATTCATCGACGCGCTGCAGTTCGGCCAGGACCGGCGGATCGGCACGTGGCGGACCCGCGCGTCGACCCGGACCCCGATGTCGGTCCTCGCGTTCTGGACCGACGTGCTCGTCGGCCAGGCGGCGTTCATCTTCGGCGATGCGGCGACGGCACGCGCATCGCTCGAGGCGGCCGCATCGAGTGCGTGGTCGACGCCCGCGCACATCATGCTTGCCGATTTCCACCTGTTCAGCGTGCTGGCCGGCATCGCCGCCGACGACGGCGCAACGCGGCCCGATCGCCTGCTCGAGCGCTTCGCGCCGCAGCGTGCCAGATTCGCGGCGTGGAGCGAGCGAAATCCGGGTACGTTTCTCAACAAGCTCGCGCTGATCGACGCCGAATTCGCGCGCGTACGCGGCGAGCATGTCGTCGCGATGCAGCAGTACGAAACGTCCGCCGGCCTCGCGGCGGAACGCGGTTTCGTGCACGAACAGGCGCTCGCGCACGAACGGGCCGCGGAGCATGCCGCGTCGCTCGGGCTCGCCGGCCACGCCCGCCATCAGTTGCGGCTCGCCCATGCGTGCTACCGGCGCTGGGGCGCGACCGGCAAGACCCTTGCGATGGAAGCGCAGCATCCGTTCCTCGTGATGGATGCGTCGCCGGGCGGCCCGGCCGCGCCCGCGTGCGAGGATCTCGATTTCGCGCTCGCGATGCGTGTGGCCCACTCGCTGTCCGAGGAAATCGTGCTGGAGCGCCTGATCCAGACGCTGATGCGCAACATGCTCGTGTACGCCGGCGCGCGTCATGGCCTGCTGCTGCTCGCCCGGCGCGACCGGCTGACCATCGAGGCGGTGGCGCGCATCGCGGGCAGCGACGTGATCGTCGACATCGCCCGCGGCGAACCGACCGAACAGGACGTGCCGCTGTCGATCCTGAACACCGTCGCGCGGACGCGCAAGCCGATCGTGCTCGCGAATGCGCAGCGCGATGGCGTTCCCGACCACGTCGACAGCCTGCGCGCGCACCCGACGCGCTCGTTGTTCTGCCTGCCGCTATTGAAACAGGGCACGCTGATCGGCGTGCTGTATCTCGAGAATGCACTGAGCAACGGCGTGTTCTCGCCGCGGCGCATCGCGATGCTGGAAGTGCTCGCACCGCAGGCCGCCAACGCGCTCGAATCCGCGCGGCTCTACGCGGAACTGATCGACGAGAACGCCCGCCGGGTCGAGACCGAGGCCGAGCTGCGGCACGCGCGCACCGAACTCGCGCGCACCGCGCACATGACGGTGATGGGCGAACTGGCCGCATCGATCGCGCACGAGATCAATCAGCCGCTGACGAGCATCGTGTCGAGCGTCGGCGCATGCCTGCGCTGGTTGCGCGGCCCGCAACCCGATCTCGGCGAGGCGCTCGCGAGTCTCGAGGACATCCGTGCGTCCGGCGTGCGTGCGGCCGACATCGTCCGCGCGTTGCGATCGCTCGCGCGCCAGGCACCGCCCGCGCTCGCGCCCGTCGCGATCGACGACCTGATTCGCGACATGCTGCGTCTCACCGAGACGGAAATCGACGCGAAGCATGTGGTGCTGCGCGTCGACCTGCACTGCGACGGCGTGCACGCGATGGCCGACCGCACCCAGATTCAGCAGGTGATCCTGAACCTCGTCACCAATGCACTCGACGCGATGGACGGACTCATCGCGCCGCGCGAACTCGAAATCACATCGCAGGTCGGCGACGGCCACGCGGTCGTCCGCATTGCCGATCGCGGCGCCGGCATCGACGCGGACATCGCGAACCAGATCTTCGACCCGTTCTTCACGACGAAATCGCACGGCATGGGGATGGGCCTCGCGATCTGCCGCTCGATCATCGAAGCGCATGGCGGCACGCTCGAGGCCGCGCCACGCGACGGGCACGGTACCGTCATGACGTTCCGGCTGCCGGTGTCGACGCCGCGCTGATATCGGCGGCAAACGCATGGCTCGGGTTCAGCCCTGACGGTGCGCGTCCTCGCTCAGGAATCGATGGACGAAGGTCACGGCCATCGCCCCCTCGCCGACCGCCGACGCCACCCGCTTGACCGAACCCGACCGGACGTCGCCCGCCGCGAACGAACCCGGCACGCTCGTTTCCAGAAAGTACGGCCGGCGCTCGAGCGGCCACACACGCTCGAATGCCGGACAGTCGTAAAGATCGCTGCCGGTGACCAGATAACCGCCCTCGTTGCGGATGATGCTCGTATCCCTTGCCCATTCGGTGTTCGGCGCACCGCCGATGCAGACGAACAGGTGCGTGGCCGGCAGCACTTCCCGCGTGCCGTCTTCCGTGCGCAGCACGATCGCCTCGAGTCGATCGTCGCCCTGCAGCGCGTCGACGGTCGTGCCGTAGCGGACGGTCACGTTCGGCATGCGTTCGATCCGGTCGATCAGATAGCGCGACAGCGTCGCCGCGAGCGACGCACCGCGGACGATCATCGTGACTTCGCGTGCGTGCCGTGCGAAGTTCATCACGGCCTGGCCGGCCGAATTTCCGCCGCCGACGATGAACACGTGCTTGCCCTCGCACATCGACGCTTCGCTCGATCCCGCGCCGTAGAACAGGCCTGCGTTGAGAAACTGCTGTTCGTCCGGCAAACCGAGGCTGCGGTATTCGATGCCGGTCGCACAGATATTCGCGCGCGCGGTCAGGATCGAGCCGTCGGCCAGGTCGACGCGAATCTTGCCGTCGACGAACGTCGCATGCACGCCCTCGCGCATCATCAGCAGCTCGACGCCGAACTTGACCGCCTGCTGGCGCGCACGCTCGGTCAGTTCGGCGCCCGGTATGCCGTCCGGGAAGCCCATGTAGTTCTCGATCAGCGAACTGGTCCCCGCCTGTCCGCCGACCGCATCGCGCTCGATCACGACGGCCCGCAGCCCTTCCGACGCCGCATAGACAGCGGCCGACAAGCCCGCCGGGCCGGCGCCGTAGATCGACACGTCGTACTCGACGAAGCGCGGCCGGGCGACCCAGCCGAGCTTGGCGGCGATCTCCGGCAGCGTCGGCTGGTAGAGGCACGTGCCGTCCGGAAAGACGACGGCCGGCAGCCGGATGTCGCGCAGCGGCGCGATGCCCAGCTCGCGCATGCAGTCGGTGTCGGACGTCAGCTCGCACCACGCGTACTTGACCACGCCGCGCTTCAGGAAGTCGCGAATTGCGTAGGCCTCCTTGCTGTTCGGCAAACCGATGACCTTGACCTGCTGAGACTGCGTCATGAAACCTCCAGGTGACCGCGGTGCCGTATTTCATGTCGGCCGTACTTGCGACTGTACGTCGTCATCGCCTTCACGCCGCCGCGCTTCATAAGAATTAAGGTCCGCTCGCACCGCGACCGTCCACAATGAAGCCTGTCCACCTCCGCTCGCAGCTTCGTGCCGGCCGCGCTGCGAGCGCTCTGCGGCGCCGGCATCGGAGCGAAAGATGGCCACGACCTGCACTCACCTCGGCGAAGCACGCGTGCTGAACACGGACAAGGACTACTGCGAGGAATGCGTGAAGTCCGGCAGCCGGTGGGTGCATTTGCGCCTGTGCCTGAGCTGCGGGCAGGTCGGTTGTTGCGACTCGTCGCCGAATCGCCATGCGAGCCGGCATTTCCACGAAACCGGCCACCC
Source organism: Burkholderia sp. BCC1640 (assembly GCF_902833125.1). Classification (NCBI taxonomy): domain Bacteria; kingdom Pseudomonadati; phylum Pseudomonadota; class Betaproteobacteria; order Burkholderiales; family Burkholderiaceae; genus Burkholderia; species Burkholderia sp. BCC1640. Next base: position 23,635 of record NZ_CADFEF010000030.1, read on the forward strand.
GCTCGCCCGTTCGATCGAGCCGGGCGAGCGCTGGGTATGGTGCTACGCGGACGACGTCATGGCCGGCGAGATCGCGTCGTAACGCATCGCGTGGCGGCATCCGGCACCTTTTCCGACCACGGGTAAACACCGCTCGATCGCGGCTTTGTCCTGCCGATCTTTTCCACTAGAATTTATCGAACGATAACTTATCGCCCGATAAACACGAGGTGTCCCATGCCTGTATCCAGACTCGCGCACTACTCGATCCGCACGCTCGACCTCGAAAAATCGTGCCGGTTCTATGAACGCGTGCTCGGCTTCAAACGCGGCTATCGCCCGCCGTTCGACTTTCCGGGCGCGTGGCTCTACAAGGGCGGCGACGAAGCCGACTACGGAATCGTTCACATCATCGGCGTCGATCCGGCCAACCCGGACGGGCTCGCGGCCTATCTCGGCGACAAGGCGCTGTCGGCCAGCGGCACGGGCACCGTCGATCACATCGCGTTCCTCGCGACCGGCGTCGAGGCGACGTGGCATACGCTGCGCGCCGAGAACATCCCGTGGCGCGACCGCACGGTGCCGAGCCTCGGGCTGCACCAGGTCTTCATCGAGGATCCGTCCGGCGTGACGATCGAACTCAACTTCCCTGCCGCCGAGGTCGAGGGCCTGGCGCTTCCCGACGCGGCCGCAGCGGCCCGCGCATCCATCGGAGACTGACATGAACGACGTCACTTCAACCCACCGCAAGGCCGTCATCGTCGGCGGCTCGCTGGGCGGCCTGTTCGCCGCGAACCTCCTGCTGCGCAACGGCTGGGACGTGGACGTGTACGAGCGGGTGCCCGAGGCGCTGTCGGGCCGCGGCGCCGGCATCGTCACGCATCCGGAACTGTTCGACGTGATGCGCGCCGCGGGCGTGCGCATCGACGAATCGATCGGCGTCAAGGTCGAGTCGCGCATCACGCTGTCGCAGGACGGCGCCGTGGCGTCGGCGCGCCGGCTGCCGCAGACGCTTACCGCGTGGAGCAAGATGTATCACGTGCTGCGCGCGGCGCTGCCTGATCAGCACTATCACCCGGGCGCCGTCGTGACCGACGTCTCGGACGGCCCGGCGCACGCGTCCGTCACGCTGTCCGACGGCTCGATCGTGCACGCCGACCTCGTCGTCGCGGCCGACGGATTCCGCTCCGCGATTCGCGAATGGCTCGTGCCGGACGCACGGCTTCAATACGCGGGCTACGTCGCGTGGCGCGGGCTGGTCGACGAAGCCGCGCTGTCGGACGCAACCCACGCGACCCTGTTCGACAAGTTCGCATTCGGCCTGCCGCCGCGCGAACAGATCCTCGGCTATCCGGTCGCCGGCCAGGGCAACAGCACGCTGCCCGGCGAGCGCCGCTACAACTTCGTCTGGTATCGCGCGACGAGCGAGGAAATCGACCTCCCGAACCTGCTGACCGACGAGACCGGCAAGCTGTGGGCGGGCGGCATTCCGCCGACGCTGATCCGGCGCGACGTCCTCGCCGATCTCGAGGACGCGGCCCACGCGCTGCTCGCGCCGCAGTTCGCGGAAGTCGTGTCGCGCGCGACGCAGCCGCTGTTCCAGCCGATCTACGACCTCGAAGTGCCACGCATGGCGTTCGGCCGGATCGCGCTGCTCGGCGATGCCGCGTTCGTCGCGCGGCCGCATTGCGGAATGGGCGTCACCAAGGCCGCCGGCGATGCGCTCGCGCTCGTCGAGTCACTCGCCACGCGCGCCGACACGCTCGACGCACTGAGCGAATACAGCGAAACGCGCACGGCGTTCGGCGCCGCGATCGTGCAGCACGCGCGCCATCTCGGCGCCTACATGCAGGCGCAACTGAAAAACGACACCGAGCGCGAAATGGCCGAGCGCTATCGAACGCCGGAAGTCGTGATGCGGGAAACCGCCGTGCCGCCGCACGTCTGAGCCCGGCAACGGCGGACGCCGCGCACGACACGCGCGACGCTCACGCCCCGCCACGACATTCGATCCATCGAGGAGACACCGTGAACCACACGCTTCCGGCCACCGCCGGCACCGCGCCCGATCCGGACTCGCCGGCGCAGGCCCCGCATCCGCTGCTGCGCGATGCCCGTTTTCGCACGCTCGTCAGGCGCAGAAGGCTGCTCGCCTGGTCGCTGACGCTCGTCATGCTCGCCCTGTATTTCGCGTTCATCCTGACGCTGGCGTTTTCGCCGACGCTGCTCGGCCAGCCGATCATGCCGGGCCGGCCGACGCCGTGGGGCATCCCGGTCGGCTTCGGCATGTTCGTCGTCACGTTCGCGCTGGTCGCGCTGTACGTGTTCCAGGCCAACTCGGTCCACGACGCGCTCGTCGCGTCCATTCGTGACGGAGACGCGCAATGAAACGCCTGCTCCTCGCATCGATCGCCGCCGTCGGCGCGGCGCCGGCGTTCGCGGCCAGCCCCGCGGCGCTCGCGCACGGGCACAACCCGGTCGCGATCGGCATGTTCCTGCTGTTCGTCGCGTCGACGCTCGTCATCACGCGCTGGGCCGCGCGCAAGAACCACAGCGTGGCCGACCACTACGCGGCCGGCGGCCGGATCACCGCGCTGCAGAACGGCTGGGCGATCGCCGGCGACTACATGTCGGCGGCGTCGCTGCTCGGCATCTCCGCGCTGGTGTTCACGAGCGGCTACGACGGCCTGATCTATTCGGTCGGCTTTCTCGCGAGCTGGCCGATCATCCTGTTCCTGATCGCCGAGCCGCTGCGCAATCTCGGCAAATACACGCTCGCCGACGTCGTGTCCTATCGCCTGCGGCAACGGCCGATCCGCGCCTTCGCGGCGTCGAGCTCGATCGTCATCGTGCTGCTCTATCTGGTGTCGCAGATGGTCGGCGCGGGCAAGCTGGTCGAACTGCTGTTCGGTCTCGACTACACGGTCGCGGTGCTGGTCGTCGGCGTGCTGATGGTCGTCTACGTCTTCTTCGGCGGGATGCTCGCGACTACCTGGATCCAGATCGTCAAGGCCGTGCTGCTGCTCGCCGGCGCGGCGTTCATGGCGTTCATGGTGCTCGGCCGTTTCGGCTTCAGCCTCGACGCGCTGTTCGCGCAGGCCGTGAGCGTGCATCCGAAGCATGCGGCGATCCTGCATCCGGGCGGCCTGGTCTCCGATCCGGTCTCGGCCGTGTCGCTCGGCCTCGCGCTGATCTTCGGCACGGCGGGTCTGCCGCACATCCTGATGCGCTTCTTCACGGTCGGCGACGTCAAGGCGGCCCGCAAGAGCATCCTGCATGCGACCGGCATCGTCGGTATCGGCTACATGCTGATCGTGATCATCGGCTTCGGCACCATCGCGCTGGTCGCGCCGGACCGGCAGTACCACGATGCGTCCGGCGCCGTGACGGGCGGCGCCAACATGGTGGCGATCCACCTCGCGCATGCGGTCGGCGGCAACGTGTTCCTCGGCTTCATCTGCGCGGTCGCGTTCTCGACCATCCTGGCCGTGGTCGCCGGACTCACGCTCGCGGGTTCGTCGGCGATCTCGCACGACCTCTACGCGAACGTGCTGCGCCGCGGGCGCGCGTCCGACCGCGAGGAAATGCGCGTGGCGCGCGCGACGACCGTGGTGCTCGGCGTGCTCGCGATCCTGCTCGGCATCGCGTTCGAGAAGCAGAACATCGCGTTCATCGTCAGCCTCACGTTCTCGATCGCGGCGAGCTCGAACTTCCCGGTGCTGCTGCTCTCGATCTACTGGCGCGGGCTGACGACGCGCGGCGCGGTACTGGGCGGCCTGCTCGGGCTCGCCACCGCCGTCACGCTTACGGTGCTGAGCCCGACCGTGTGGGTGACGGTGCTCGGTCATGCGCATGCGGTCTATCCGTACGAATATCCGGCACTGTTCTCGATGGCGGCGGCGTTCGCCGGCGTCGTCCTGTTCTCCGTCACCGATCGCTCGGCCCGTGCGCGACATGAGCGCGCGCAGTTCGACACCCAGCTCGTCGCGTGCGAAACGGGCATCACAACGGGCATCTCGCAACGCGGCGGAGCCGCACGATTCGAGGAGTCGATATCCGCATGAGACACGCCACGCTGACCTGCACCTGCTGCCCGTCGCCGGCCCGGCGACGCCTGCTCGGCGCGTTTGCCGCGCTTGCCGGCACGGCCGTGGCCGGCCGTTCGGCATCGGCCGCCGAAACCGCGAACGCCCCGGCCGCATCGACCGCCCCGTCGCTGCCGAGGCCGCGCGCGATCGACGTCCACGCGCACTACTACCCCGAAAGCTTTTGCGATCTGGTCGGCGGCGAGGGCAAGCGCTTCGGCGGGTCGTTCACGTGCGACGACGCATCGTTCACGTTCCGCACGCCCGCCGGCGGCCTCGGGCCGCTGCCGATGAAGTTCATCGACGTCGACGCGCGGCTCAGGGACATGGATGCGTCCGGCGTCGACGTTCAGGCGCTGTCGCTCAGCGTGCCGATGGCGTATTGGGGCGACCGGCCGTTCAATGCGAAGCTCGCGCGCGACTGGAACTCGGCCGCGTCGCGCGTCTACCAGCGGCATCCGGCACGATTCGTCGTACTCGCGACGCTGCCGATGCTGAACGCGACCGACGCGATCGACGAACTCGAACGCGCCGCGCAGTTGCCAGGCGTGCGCGGCGTGTACATGGGCACCAACATCGACAACCGCGATCTCGACGATCCGTTGTTCGCGCCGGTCTTCGCGCGCATCGCGCAACTGAACCTGCCCGTGTTCCTGCATCCGCAGCAAACGGTCGGCGGCGCGCGGCTCGGCGATTTCTACCTGAGCAATCTGCTCGGCAATCCGTTCGATACGGCGATCGCGGCCGCGCATCTGATCCTCGGCGGCGTGCTCGATCGCCATCCGGACCTGCACTTCACGTTGCCGCATGCAGGCGGTGCGTTGCCGATCGTCGCGGGACGCCTCGACGCGGGCTGGACCGTGCGCCCCGAAACGCGCCGGCTCGCGCAGAAGCCGAGCAGCTATCTGCGGCGCTTCAGCTACGACACGGTGTCCCATTCCGGGCCCGTGCTGGACTTCCTGATCGCGAACGTCGGCGTCGATCGGCTCGTGCTCGGCAGCGACTACTGCTTCGACATGGGCTACGAACAACCGGTCCGCTTTCTCGATCGCGTCGACCTGACGGCGGAACAGCGTTCGATGATCCTCGGCGGCAATGCGGGCAGGCTGCTGCGCATCTAGCGCGCGGGCCGGCCAGCGAAAACGCATGCGACCGGCCGCGCCTGCACGATCGGCGCAGCCCGCCGACGCACATGGCATCATCCGGCGAACCGTCGGCACCACGCGCGTCGGCACGCGGGCGGGCAAGCGGCCGGCGGTGCCGTCTTTCGAACATGGAGTCACGCACGATGAAAATAATCATTGCCGGCGGGTCGATCGCCGGTCTCGCGGCCGCGCTGACGCTCGACTGCATCGGGCACGACGTAACGGTCTACGAGCGCTCGCCGTCGCCGCTACGCGGTCAGGGCGGCGGCGTGGCCGTGCTGCGCCGGATGATGGCGTTCCTCGAACAGCATGGCCGTCATTGCCGGCAGATGATCAGCGTGCCGACGCATCGGCGGCGCTGGATCGATCGCGACGGCAGCGTCACGCGGGACGAACCCGAAATGCTGCCGTTCTCGTCGTGGGACGCCGTGTACCGCTCGCTGTGCGAGACGCTGCCGCCCGGACGCATCCGTTACGGCCGCGCGGTCAGCGGCTTCGAGCAGGACGCCGACGGCGTCGACGTTCTCCTGGGCGACGAACGCATCCGCGCGGACGTGCTGATTGCGGCCGACGGAGCGGGCTCGACCCTGCGCACGCGCCTGTTTCCCGGCTACGCGCCGTCGTTCGCGGGCTATCTCGCGTGGCGCGGCATCGTCGACGAAGCCGATTTCGACGCCGCCGCGATTGCGCCATTGGTCGAGAACATGACGCTTCACAAGGCGCCGGGCGAGCTGTTCATGGCGTTCCTGATTCCCGCGCTCGACGGCTCGCTCGCGCCGGGCGCGCGCCGTTTCAACTGGCTGTGGTATCGCAACGAAGCCGACCGCACGGCGCTGCGCCGCCACCTGACCGATCGTGACGGCAACGTCCATCATGCATCCGTGCATCCGGGGATGCTTGCGGATGAGACCGTCGGCGCGCTGCGGCAACTGGCGGAAGAACGATTGCCGGCATCGTTGTCGCAACTGGTGCTCGCGACGCGCGCGCCGTTCAACCAGGCGATCGTCGACGCGCTGAGCCCCGGCTTCGTCAACGGCCGCGTGGCGCTGATCGGCGATGCGGCCTGCACCGTGCGCCCGCATACGGCCTCCGGCACGTCGAAAGCGGCGAGCGATGCGGTGTCGCTCGCCGAAGCGCTGCCGGCCGACGCGGCCGACGTCGTCGAACGTCTCGCGCGATGGTCGGTGCGACGGCGTGAGGAAGTGACCGCGTTGCTCGCGAAGGGGCCGCAACTCGCGGCCGCGTTCGGCCTCGGCACACCGCTTTGACATGCTGGCCGGCGATGACGGAATCGATGTCGCCAACGCCGACACGATGGTCCGCAATGCGCCGCGGCGCACGACGGAACCGCACGCGATGCCCGCCGCCTGCGTTCAGAACGTTTCAGCGCGGTTTCAGGTAACGGCGCCGCCCCCCGCGTAGACTGCCCCCATCATCCGCCGCACGGGCCACGCCCCGCGCGCAATCCCACCTTCTGGAACGACGACATGAACTCCGCCGCGAATCGCCATCGCCGGCCCGGCTCGTCATGGCCGAACCGGTCGGCCATGCGCCATCGCCATCCGCCGGCCCCGGCCGCAACCGCCGTTGCCGGCACGCGCCGGCCCGCCTGTCACGGCAAGCGGATCCGCGCCGCATCGGGCGAACCGCACGGCCGACGCCCTTTCCATTGCCACGCCAACTGCACGACGCCGAACGAACCGGCTCGCCGGGAGCGCGCATGAAGCACAAACGTCTCTGGTTCGGCGCGGCAGGTGTCGCGGTCGTCGGCCTCGCGGTCGCGATCGGCATCATGTTCCGGCCGTCGATCGCGCCGATCGATCCGCCCGCGCGCGCGTCGTTCGATCCGCAGCTCATTCGCGCAGGCGCGCGCGTCGTCGCGCTCGGCGACTGCGTCGTCTGTCACACCGCGAAGGACGGCAAGCCGTTCGCCGGCGGCCTGCCGCTCGCGACGCCGTTCGGCACGATCTACGCGACCAACATCACGCCGGATGCCGACACGGGCATCGGCCGCTGGTCGCAGGCGGCATTCGCGCGCGCGCTGCGCAGCGGCATCGCCCGCGACGGCCATCCGCTGTACCCGGCGTTTCCGTACATCCATTTCACGCGAATGTCCGACCAGGACATCGCGGCCGCATACGCGTATCTGATGACGCGCGAACCGGTCCAGACGAAGACGCCGGCGAACGACCTGATCTTCCCGCTCAACTTCCGGCCGCTGGTCGCGTTCTGGAACGTGCTGTTCCTGCGCGAGGGCGCGTACCAGCCCGACCCGTCGCAATCCGCGCAATGGAATCGCGGCAAGGCGCTCGTCGACGGCCTCGGGCACTGCGCGTCGTGCCATTCGCCGCTCAATGCGATCGGCGGCGAACAGGCCGGCAAGGCGTTCGACGGCGGCATCGTCGACGGCTGGGAAGCGCCGCCGCTCAATACGCTCGGTCACGCGGTCCGGCCGTGGACGCAGGCGCAACTGGTCACGTACCTGCGCACCGGCCGCGCGAGCGAGCATGGCGCGGCCGCCGGACCGATGCTGCCGGTCACGCGCGATCTCGCGACGGTGCCGGTGGAGGACGTCGAGGCGATCGCCGCGTACATCCTGTCCATCCAGAAGCCGGCCGCCGCCCGTCCGGCAACCGCCGGCGCGGGACACGGCCCGACGACGCCCGCCGGACAACGCGGCGCGGTGCTGTTCCAGGCGTCGTGCGCGCAGTGCCACGGGCCGGCGTCGCCGATGCAGTCGATCGGCGAACGGCCGACGCTCGCGTTCAGCACGGCGATCGCCGCCGACACGCCGCGCAACGCGATCCAGATGATGTTCAACGGTATCGGCTGGCACGGCGAGGACACGCTGAACTACATGCCGTCCTATATCGACCAGTACGACGACGGGCAGATCGCGGATCTCGCCGCCTATCTCCGCGAAACATATTCCGATCGCGCCGAATGGACCGGCGTCGACACCCTCGCCGCGAAGCTCAGAAAGGAGGACCGCGCGCAATGATCGCCCTCACCGTGAATGGCGTGCGACACACGCTCGACATCGATCCCTCAACGCCGCTCCTGTACGCGCTGCGCAACGACCTGCACCTGCACGGCGCGAAGTTCGGCTGCGGCCTCGGGCAATGCGGCGCGTGCACCGTGATCGTCGACGACAAGCCGATGTTCTCGTGCCTGATCCCGGTCGCCGCGCTCGGCGAGCGTCGCGTCAGGACCCTGGAAAGCCTCGGCACCGCCGAGCATCCCGGCAAGCTGCAGCAGGCGTTCATCGATCATCAGGCGGCGCAGTGCGGTTACTGCATCGCGGGCATGATCATGCGCGCGCAGGCGCTGCTCGAACGCAACCCGAAGCCGACCGAGCGCGAGCTGCGCGCCCACATGGAACCGAACCTGTGCCGTTGCGGCACCCACATGCGGATCCTGGCGGCCGTACGCCAGGTCGCGGGGATGCCGGAGCCGGAACCGTCCGCCGCGCCCGTCATGATCAACAAGGAAATCTGATGAACGCACCCGACGACATCGACGAAGGCCGCCGGCACTTCATGGTTTCCGGCGCGCTCTTCGTCGCGTTCACCCTCGCGCCCGCCGCGCGCGCGCTCGCCGAGGTCGTGATCGCGGACGAAGGCGCCGCCGTCCACGTCGCCAAGGCCACCGAAACGCTGGCCGGCAGCCTGAAGACCAACCCGCTGCTGGACGCGTGGATCAAGATCGCGCCCGACGGCAAGGTCACCGTGTTTACCGGCAAGGTCGAGCTCGGCACCGGCGTGCGCACCGCCTTGCTGCAGGTGGCCGCCGAGGAGCTGAACATGAAGCCCTCACTGATCACGTTCCTGACCGCCGACACCGGCGCGTCGCCCGACGAGGGCCTGACGGCCGGCAGCCACACGATGGCGGACAGCGGCTCCGCGCTGCTGAACGCCGCCGCGCAGGTTCGCGGTCTGCTGGTCGACGGCGCGGCGAAGCAGTTCGGCGTCGATCCGCGCACGCTGACCGTCGCCGACGCCGTCATCAAGGCGCCGGACGGCCGCACGATGCGCTACGCCGACGCGGTGCGCACCGTCGACCTGCACCGCAACGCCACGCCGACGTCGCCGCTGAAACCGCCGGCCACGTTCGCCGTGATCGGCACGTCGCTGCCGCGCGTGGACATTCCGAACAAGGTCACGGGCGGCGTCAGCTACGTGCAGGACATGACGCTGCCCGGCATGCTGCATGCGCGGGTCGTGATGCCGCCGGTGTACGACGCGAAACTGCTGTCGTTCGACGAAGCCGCGATCCTGAAGATGCCGGGCGTCGTGCGGATCGTGCGCAACGGCAGCATGCTCGCCGTCGTCGCCCAGGTGGAATGGCAGGCGGTGCTCGCGCAGCGCGCGCTGGCCGCCGGTTGTCGCTGGTCCGGCGGCCGAACGCTGCCCGGTCGCGAGACGGTCCACGCAGACCTGAAGCGGATTGCGACCCAACGCATCGAGATCGCCAACACGCACGCGCCGAGCGCGCCGGCGACGAAGACGCTCTCCGCCACGTTCCTGAAGAACTATCTGCTGCACGGCTCGATCGGGCCATCGTGTTCGGTCGCCCATCTCGAGAACGGCACGCTGACCGTGTGGACCCACTCGCAGGGCGTTTATCCGCTGCGCGACGCGCTCGCGGAAATGCTGTCGATGCCGAAGGCGAACGTGCGCTGCATCCACACCGAGGGCTCCGGCTGCTACGGGCACAACGGCGCGGACGACGCGGCCGCGCATGCGGCGCTGATCGCGGCCGCGATGCCCGGCAAGCCGATCCGCGTGCAGTGGATGCGCGAGCAGGAACATACGTGGGACCACTTCACGCCGGCGATGGTCACCGAGCTCAGCGCATCGCTCGATGCGGGCGGCCGCATCGTCGACTGGAAGTACGCGCTGTGGAGCAGTTCGCACAACGAGCGCATCGTCAACGCCGGCCGGCTTCTGCCCGCCCGCATGCTCGAGCCGCCGTTCGTGTCCGCGCCGTCGACGCCGATGCTGCAGCCCGAGGGCGGCGGCGATCGCAATGCGATCCCGCTGTACGCGCTGCCGAACATGCACATCGTCAACAACTTCTCGCCGACGATGCCGCTGCAGACTTCCGCGATGCGCTCGCTCGGCGCGCACACGAACGTCTGGGCCATCGAAAGCTTCATGGACGAACTGGCGCACGCCGCCGGCGTCGATCCGGTCGAATTCCGCCTGCGCCACATGGAGGATCACCGCGCGCGCCAGGTGATCCAGCTCGCCGCGACCAGATTCGGCTGGCCGCGGCCGCCGCGTGCACGCAATCGCGGCGTCGGCTTCGCGTTCGGCAAATACAAGAACCTGATGGGTTACGTCGCGATCGCGGTCGAGGTCACGGTCGTGCCGGAGACGGGCCACGTGACGCTCGACCGTGCGGAAGTCGCCGTCGACGCCGGCCAGATCGTGTCGCCCGACGGCATCCGCAACCAGATCGAGGGCGGCATCGTGCAGGCCGCGAGCTGGACGCTGTACGAGGCGTTGAAATACGATACGCAGCGCATTCGCAGTTTCGACTGGAGCAGCTATCCGATCCTGCGTTTCCCGGCCGCGCCGCAAAGCGTGAAGGTGCACCTGATCAATCGCCCCGGCGCGCCGTTTCTCGGCGCGGCCGAGGCGTCGATGGGGCCGACCGCCGGCGCGCTGGCCAATGCGATCTTCGACGCGACCGGGCAGCGCATGCGCGAAATGCCGTTCGCCGGCGATTCGCTCAGGAAACGCATCGACGCATAGCTGCGGATCACAACCGATCGCGCCGGCACGCACCGGCGCCGACAATCGACAGGCTGGAGATTTCTGAACGATGGATACCTTGCTTTCGATGCGCGTGTTCACGCGCATCGTCGAGACGGGCAGCTTCACGCGCGCGTCGGACACGACCGGACTCACGACGCCGCGCGTGTCCGCGCTGCTGAGCACGCTCGAACGGCATCTCGGCTGCCGGCTGCTGAACCGCACGACGCGCCGCATCTCGTTGACCGAGGACGGGCAGGCCTATTACGAACGCTGCGTCGGCGTGCTGCGTGAGATCGACGACATGGAAGCGGCCGTCTCGCAGGCGCGCAACGTGCCGCGCGGCCGCCTGAAGGTGAACCTGCCGCCGGCCATGGCGAAGCAGATCATGGTGCCCGCGCTGCCGGAGTTTCTCGCCGCCAATCCGGGCATCTCGGTCGAACTCGGCGTGACCGACCGGCAGATCGACCTGATCGGCGAAGGCGTCGATTGCGTCGTGCGCATCGGCGCGCTCGACGATTCGGGCATGGTCGCGAAACGGATCGGCAGCCTCACCACCTGCACCTGCGCGGCCCCCGCCTATCTCGAACGATGCGGCGCCCCCGAAACGGTGGACGACCTGGCGCAGCACGTCGCGGTCAGTCACATCTCGGCCGATACGGGCCGGCCGCGTCCGTGGGATTTCGTCGTCGACGGCGAACCGCGCATCGTGCAGATGTGCGGCACGGTCGCGGTGAACGACGCCGACACCTACATCGAATGCGGCCTCGCGGGGATCGGCCTGATCAAGACGTCGCTGTACCTGGTCGAGCCGTACCTGAAATCGGGGCGTCTGCGCGAAGTGCTGACCGATTTCAACCCGCCGCCCCGGCCGATCTCGATCCTGTATCCGCCCAACCGGCATACGCCGGTCAAGCTCAAGCTCTTCGTCGACTGGCTCGCGGGCCAGTTCGCGGAGATTCCGACGCTGCAGGGCAAGCGCGGCTGACAGCGACACCCTCGTCGCGCGCCGCATGAATCAAATGATTTAAAGCGGCGTTTCAGGACAATTCAGTCCGCGCGATCCAGACTGGTTCATGGGCTTCGCGAGCCGCGATATCCGCGCCGGTGGCCCGCTTCACGCTCGTGCCGACGCTGCCGCGCGGCGCCCGCGCATGATTCCACGCGCGATCCGCCCCCTTTGCGCGCCACGCAATGCTCGATTGCGCAGCGGGCGTATTCCCTTGTTATCGATCGATCAATAATCTTGACGGCAATGCGGCGGCTGTCGTTTCGCCGCATCGGCAATCGCACCGCCCGCCCGAAGAACGGGCTCCCGACATCTCTTTCAAGGAGTCGATCATGTCAGCAGAATCCACCCCGCTCGCTGCCCACGGGCACGCGACCAAGCTCACGCAGGGCCTCATCCTGCTGTTCGCGTTCAGTTGCGGCGCGATCGTCGCGAACCTGTACTACGCGCAGCCGATCACCGAACTCATCGCACCCAGCCTGCACATGTCCGGCGAAACCGCGAGCCTCATCGTGTCGCTGACGCAGATCGGCTACGCATTCGGCCTGTTCTTCATCGTGCCGCTCGGCGACCTGCTCGAGAACCGCAAGCTGATGATCACGACCGCCGTCGTGTCGATCGCGAGCCTCGCGGCCGCGGCGATGGTGCATACGCCCGGGCCGTTCCTCGCGATCTCGCTGCTGATCGGCTTCAGCTCGGTCGCCGTGCAGATCCTCGTGCCGCTCGCCGCGCACCTGGCGCCCGATCATTCGCGCGGCCGCGTGGTCGGCACGATCATGAGCGGGCTGCTGCTCGGCATCCTGCTCGCGCGTCCGCTGTCGAGCGTGGTGGCCGACGCGTTCGGCTGGCGCTTCGTGTTCGCGGCCGCCGCCGTGCTGATGACGCTCGTGACGGCCGTGCTCGCGCTGACGATCCCGTCGCGCCAGCCCGATCATCGCGCGACCTATTTCGAACTGATCGGCTCGCTGCTGCATCTCGTGCGCACGATGCCGGTGCTGCGCCATCGCGCGTTCTACCAGGGCCTGATGTTCGCGTCGTTCAGCCTGTTCTGGACCGCCGTGCCGGTCGAGCTCACGCGTCACTACGGCCTGTCGCAATCGGCCATCGGCCTGTTCGCACTGGTCGGCGCGATCGGCGCGACGTCGGCGCCCGTCGCCGGCCGCCTCGCGGATGCCGGCCACACGGTGCGGGCCACGCTGATCGCACTGGTCGCAGGCGCCTTGTCGTATGCGGTCGCGCTGGTGCACGGCGCCGGGCTGTACGGCCTCGTCGTCACCGGCATCGTGCTCGACTTCGCGGTGCAGATGAACATGGTGCTCGGCCAGCGCGAGATCTATGCGCTGCATGCGGCGAGCCGCAACCGCCTGAACGCGCTGTACATGACGAGCATCTTCGTCGGCGGCGCCATCGGCTCCGCGCTCGCCAGCCCGTTGTACGAGCATGGCGGCTGGCCGCTCGTCGCCGCCGTCGCCGGCGTGTTCCCGATCGTCGCGCTCGCCCACTACCTCGTGATCGGGCGGCCGCACGCGGAACGCCACGCACAGGCCTGAACCGGCGCCGGCACCGGTTCACGCGCGAATGCCGCTCGGGCTTCTCGCGCAACGGAACGCTGCCGGCACGTCATCTCCGACTTCCCGCAGGGCCAGCCGCTGCACCGGCCGCAGCCGGACGATTCGCGGCGGCGCCCTGCCCCACGCACAAGGAATCCATCATGTCCACCTTGCTCAGCCACTACGATCTGCGCGGCCTGCCGCTTCCCAACCGTATCGTGATGGGCCCGATGACGCGTTCTCGCGCGCCGTCGCGCGGCCTGCCGACCGCGCTCATGACCGAGTACTACGCCCAGCGCGCGTCCGCCGGCCTGATCGTCACCGAAGCGACCAACGTCAGCCCGGCCTCCGCGGCGTTCGAACTCACGCCGGGGCTTGTCACCGACGAGCAGGCGGCCGGCTGGAAGCAGGTCACCGACGCGGTCCATGCCAACGGCGGTCGCATCTTCGCGCAGCTGTGGCACGGCGGCCGGGTCAGTTCGCTGACGCTGCTCGGCGGCGCGGCGCCGCTGTCGCCGTCCGGCGTCAACGACGATCTCGAACAGTTGCAGGTGTGGGCGCAGTTGCAGAACGGCTACTACACGAAGATTCATGCGACGCCGTCGCGCGCGATGACGACCGACGAGGTCGCCGCGACGGTCGAGGAATTCCGCCAGGCGGCGCTTCGGGCGAAGGCGGCCGGCTTCGACGGCGTCGAGATTCACGCGGCCAACGGCTACCTGCCGCACCAGTTCCTGTCGTCGACGCTGAACCGCCGCGACGACCGCTACGGCGGCTCACTCGCGAACCGCGCGCGCTTCCTCGAGGAAATCGTCGATGCCGTCGGCGGCGTGCTGCCGCTCGATCGCGTGGGCGTGCGCATCTCGCCGTACGCGAAGTACAACAACGTGCGCGACGCGGATCCGGATGCGACCTACGCCTACGTCGGGCGCATGCTCGACGAAGCCGGCGTCGCCTACGTGCACGCGGCGGACACCAACGGCTGGAGCGGCGAGCCCGACCTGCCGCGCATCATCGCCAACACGCGCGACGCGTACCGCGGCACGCTGATCGTCAACGGCGGCATCGCGCCGGACGCCGCGAATGCGCTGATCGACGCGGGCGATGCCGATCTCGTCGCGTTCGCGCGCGCATACATCGCGAACCCGGACCTCGTCGAGCGGATCGCCGCGAATGCGCCGCTCGCCGCGCCGAAGACGGTCGGCTGGTACGGCGGCGACCGCGCGGGATACGTCGACTACGCGCGTCACGACGCGGCGGGCCTGACCGCCTGACCGGCCACGCACTGCGCCGGCGGCAGCCCCCGCTGCCGCCGCAGTCGGCCCAATCGTTCGGATGGCGAAGAATACGCTCAGGCGTCCTGCCAGCGCGAACCGAGCACACGGCCGCAGAAATTCGGCCGGCGGAAATCCGGATCGGCCCGATCGAGCACGTCCGCGCTCCACGTGCCGAAGGTCGACGCCGGCCGGTGCGCGACACCGCGCGCGAGCGCGTCGAGGAACGCATCGCCGAATCCTTCGCCGCGCGGGTAGGCGGCGAGCAGCGCGCGGCGCTCGTCCGCCGAATACGCGTCGAAGCCCGTCGCCATCAGGTCGGTCGACACGGCGAACGCCAGCGCACGCGCGAGCGGCGACATGCGCGCGGCCACGCCGGGCGTCGTATGCAGCGCGATCGCGCACCACACCTCGTCGCGCAGCTGCTGCAGAATCTGGTGGCGCGACAGGAACGCCTGCGCGGCATCGGCGCTGTCGATCTCGTAGCGTTCGGTCGAGCGGGAGTAGGCCGGGCTCAAGCCCATGTTCGCGTACATCGCGGCCACGTACAGCGCATCGGCATCGAGCGTCTCGCCGGCACGGCGCGCGGCGAGCGACGCGAGGACGAACACCCGGCATGCATGATCGGCGATCACGCGCGGCAGCGACGCGCATGCGGCCTCGACGGCCTCGATCGTCATCGGCGTCCGGGGAATGCGAACGCCGGCAACTTCGTCGTCGGCCCGTGCACACGTGTGCGCAGCACTCATCTCGTCTCCTTCTGCCCGTTGCCGGGGCACAAAATTATCCATTCGCCGCGCGGTACGCACCGGCACCGCCATTCCGCCCGCCGACCCATGCCGTCCTAAAAGGCGGCACCGTGGCAGACCAATCCTTCGCACTGCTCGACGACCTCCCGCGCGGCCGCCTGCAGGCGCTGCGCGAAACGGCCCGCATGACCGCGCGCGGCGCGCGCATCCGCGTTGCCGTCGGCCGCCGCGCGCTTCGGCATCGCGGCCGTCCAGCCACGCCGCGCGAAGCCGCCGAACTCGACCACCGGCGACCACGCGGGGCTGACCGGCAGCGGCGGCGGCGCCAGCGTTCCGAACTCGTCGTCGGCGTGCACGACCTTGCCGTCGACGACCGTCAGCACCGACGCCAGCGACTTGATCTGCGACTCGTCGATCGTGAAATAGTCGTCCGTCAGCACCGCGAAATCCGCATACTGGCCCGGCACGAGCGCGCCCTTGCGATCGTCTTCGTTCGAGAACCACGCGCTGCCCACCGTGTAGCGGCGCAGCGCCTCCATGCGGCTGAGCCGGTTGCATTCGGGATAGAGCGCCGTGCCGCCCACGGTGCGCCCGGACACCATCCAGTACAGCGACAGGAACGGGTTGTAGCTCGCGATGCGCGTCGCATCGGTGCCCGCGCCGACCGGCAGCCCGGCCGCCAGCATCGCGCGGATCGGCGGCGTGCGCGCGGCCGCTTCCGCGCCGTAGCGCGCGATGAAATACTCGCCCTGGTACGCCATCCGGTGCTGAACG
This sequence comes from Burkholderia sp. BCC1640, assembly GCF_902833125.1. Lineage (NCBI taxonomy): Bacteria > Pseudomonadati > Pseudomonadota > Betaproteobacteria > Burkholderiales > Burkholderiaceae > Burkholderia > Burkholderia sp. BCC1640. The sequence goes on from NZ_CADFEF010000030.1 coordinate 39,959, forward strand.
GTCACGCCTCCGCCCAGCGCGGCGATGCGCGCGATGTTCGCATCCGAGATCGTCTCGCAGTGGTCGAGGAACCAGCGCAGTCCGTCGAACGGCACCTCGCGGTGCACGGCTTCGAGCACGTTCAGGAAACGGCCGATCGATTCGTCGTACGTCGCGTGCAGCCGGAACGGCCAGCGGTGCCGCACCAGCAGCCGCACCACGGCGGCCAGTTCCGTCTCGAGCGCTTCCGGCAGATCGGGGCGCGGCTCGAGGAAATTGCCGAAATCGGCCGCGGAATACACGAGCAGTTCGCCCGCGCCGTTCATGCGCAGGAACGCGTCGCCGTCGCCGGGTTTCGCCAGCGTCACCCACTGCGCGTAGTCGTCGATCTCGCCTCCGGCGTGCTGCACGAACAGGCTGTACGCGATGCGCACCGTCATTTCACCGCGCTGCGCGAGCGCCATGATCGCGCCGTAGTCGTCCGGATAGGACTGGAAATCGCCACCGGCATCGATCGCGCTCGTCACGCCGAGGCGGTTCAGTTCGCGCATGAACTGACGCATCGAATTCATCTGCTCGTCGCGGTCCAGCTTCGGGCCGCGCTCGAGCGCCGCATGCAGGACGCCCATGTCCGGGCGCGCGATCAGCATGCCGGTCGGCCTGCCGAGGCGATCGCGCTGGATCTCGCCGCCGGGCGGATCGCCCGTGTCGCGGCCGTAGCCGATCGCACGCAGCGCGGCCGCGTTCAGCAGCGCGCTGTCACCGAGGTGCAGGATGAAGACCGGCGTGTCGGGCGCAATCGCGTTAAGCTCGGCCACCGTCGGCCCGCGCTTTTCCGCGAACTGGAATTCGGTCCAGCCGCCGACCACGCGCACCCAGTGCGGCGCCGGCGTGCGCAGCACCTGGCGACGCAGCATGCACAGCGCGTCGGCCAGCGTCGGCACGCCGTCCCAGCGCAGTTCCAGGTTGAAGTTCAGGCCGCCGCGAATCGCGTGCAGGTGCGAATCGTTCAGCCCCGGGATCACGGTGCGGCCGTTCAGGTCGATGCGCAGCGTGCCGTCGCGCGCGTGGCGCATCACGTCGTGCCCGCTGCCCGTTGCGAGAATCCGGCCGTCCTTGACCGCGAGCGCGGTCACGAACGACTGCCGCGCGTCCTGCGTCGCGATCTTGCCGTTGTATACGATGAGGTCCGCCGCTTCGGCGGATGCCGTCGTCTCGAGCACCGTCAGGCCCCCCCGTCCGCGCCGAAAGCCGGCATGCGGCCGCACGCGGCATGCATCCGGTTTGACGATCCACCGACCATCCCTTCCTCCTTGAACATTGAACGATCGGCCCGCGCGCCGTCACGCCGCCGACTGCATCGCATCCGCCGCCTCGCGTCGCGCGCGCGTCGGGCTGGTCGACGCGTTGGTCTCCTGGCGAACGAAGTTCTGCAGACGCGCCAGCCGCCGGACGTCGAACGCGCGCGATTGCGGGTCGATCTGCCCCGACAGGTCGGCCACCAGCGACGATGCCTGCGCGATGCGCCCGCGCTCGATCAGGTGATCGGCCAGGTCCAGCGTGCCGCGCAGCGCCCACATCGCGGCGCCTTGCGCGTTCGCCGTCTGGATCGCCGTCAACAGATGATGCTGCCCGTCCGCTTCGCACGCGGCCGCGCGATCCGGATCGGCGGCGCGGGCCTGTTCGAGCGTCGCCAGCCCGCGCGCGCGCAGCAGTTCGGGCACGAACAGATGCTCGCCGTGCGCGCGGCAGCGCGCGAGCGTCGCGTCGAGCTTCGTGCATGCGTCGGCCGCACGGCCGGTGCGCGTCAGCCCTTCCGCGTAGGCAACGACCAGCGGCGCGAGCAGCCGCCGGAACCCGCTCGCTTCGATGCGTCGCAGCGCGGGCTCGAGGCGCGCGAGGCCGGCGCCCGGATGGCCTGCCTGCATGTCGAACCGCCCGGCGAGACATTCGGCATGGCTTCGCCAGATGTCGAAGCCGTTCGCGTCGGCGGTCGCGCGCAGCGTCGCGAGATGGTCGGAGATCGCATCGTGATCGCCATAGCGCAACGCAATCGGCACGGCCGCGGCACCGAGCACGACGCACAACGCCAGCCCCGAGCCGCTGCGGCGCGCGCATTCGACCGCCTGCGCCGACAGCCGCATCGCGTAATCCGGATCGCCCTGGATCCAGACGAGCCGCATCAGCATCGTCCGGCCGAGCGTCGCGACGTCGATGCCCAGTGCGGCTTCGGCGCACGGCGGTTCACCCGCGTCGGCCAGCTCGGCGGTCGCCGCCTCGAGCCGCTCGCGCGCCTGCGCATGCTCGCCGAAGTAATGCAGCGAGGTCGCGACCATCGCACTCGCCAGCAGCCGTTGCGACGGGTCGCCCCGCCGCTGCGCGGCCCGCTCGAAGCGCGTCGCATAGCGCAGCGATTCATGAATGTCGGCGCGCGTCAGCATGGTGTTCCACAGCCCGACCAGCGCGCGCGCGTCGAACGCGTCGTCGCCGACCCGGCCCGCGAGACCGAGCGTCCTGTCCCACATCGCGGCGGCCGTGTGCGTATCGCCGTCGGTATGCAGCAGTGCAGCCGCATAGGCCGCGCGCAGGCGCATCTCGCGCGCGGCGTCGACAGCCTCCGGCGCGCCGGCGTCGAGCGCGTCGAGTGCGCGTCGCGCGGGTAGCGAACATTCGCGCATGCGCGCCGGCTCGAGCAACGCCTGCGCCAGCCCGTCGATTTCCGCGGCCTGCGGCCCGGCCGCCGCGCGTTCGCGAAGCGGCGCCACATCTGCGTCGGGACGCAGGCCCGCGGCGTGCGCGGGCTGTGCCTGGGCCAGTATTCGTGCTTCCGCCTGCTCGTGTTCGTAACGCGCATGACGTGCGGCGACCGCGTCGAATTCGCCTTCGTTGTGCAGTTTCTCGAGCGCGTACGCGCGGGTCGATTCGGTCAGCCGGTAGCGCGCCTGCGCGCCGTTGAATTCGACGGCGACCAGCGACTTCGCAACCAGCTCGCCGAGCAGCGCGACTATCTCGGCGGCCGGCATGCCCGGGTCCATCGCGACGTCGCGCGCGGCATCGAACGTAAACGGACCGATGAAGCAGGCCATGCGGCGCAACAGCGACCGGGCAGCCGCATCCAGCAACACGTAGCTCCAGTCGAACGTGGCCCGCAACGTCTGGTGGCGCGGCAAGGCCGACCGTAGCCCGCCCGTCAGCAGGTTCAGCCTGTCGTCGAGACGCGCCGCGACGACCTCGAGCCCGAGCGTCGCGACGCGCGCGGCCGCAAGCTCGATGGCGAGCGGCAACCCGTCGAGGCGCCGGCAGATATCGCCGATCAACCTGAGGCCAGCCGCATCGACCGCGCAATCGGGCGTGGCGGCGCGAATCCGCGCCAGAAACAGCTCGACGGCGGAATGGCGCACGATCTCGTCGACGGATGCGCGCCCGTCCGGCACCGCCAGCGGGCTCACGCGAAACACGGCTTCGACCGAAATATGAAGCGGCTCGCGACTCGTCACGAGCACGCGCAGCGCCGCGCTGTGCGACGTCAGCGTTTCGACCAGGTCGGCCACCAGATCGACGACGTGCTCCGCGTTGTCGAGCACGAGCAGGCCGCGCGACGCGGCGAATGCATCGCCGATCCGCTCGACGGCAGGCACGCCGTCCGCGTCGAGCCCGAGTTCGGTGGCAATCGCGCGCAGCACGTCGTCGCGCGTCGTCGCACACGCCAGTTCGACGAACAGCACGCGCTCACCCGAGCGCGCGCGCAATTCATGCGCGACGCGCGCGGCGAGGCTCGTCTTGCCGATGCCGCCCGCGCCGACGAGCGTGACGACCGGCACCCGTTCGAGCATGTCGACGATCTGCCCGATCTCGGTTTGACGCCCGACGAGCGGCACCGGATGGGAGGTTGCTTCGGTATCGTGCGCCACGTCGGGCGCGGGCGGCGCCACGGTGTGCGCGACCGGCGGATGCGCGATCAGCAGGTAGCCTCGGCCCGGCACGGTCTTGATCAGATCGCGGTTCGGGCCCAGCGCCTTGCGCAGCGTCGCGACGTGCACCTGCAGCCGGTTCTCCTCGACGATCAGGCCCGGCCATACCGCGTCCATGATGTCGTCCTTCGACACGAGGGATCCGTTCGCGCGATGCAGTACTTCCAGTATGTCGAGCGCGCGCGCGCCAATCCGCAGCGACGCGCCGTGATGGCGAATGTCGCGCTGCTCGAAATCCACCGACAAATTCCCGATCTGGATCATGGCCGCCTCCAGGTTCCCCACGATGACCGCCATGTGAACGCACGGTTCACCGGGGCGGAAGCCCGCACCGGGCCTGCGCGGCACGCGGGGCACGAAATGTCAAAAAGTGGGCCGAGTCTAAACGCCGCATAAAGAAAAATCTTGAATGAAAATGCACTCGCGCCCGCCGTGACGGCACGCGGCGGACACGCGGGCGGCGAGAACCCGAATGGGGCAGTATCATTCGGCCCGCTGTCTCCGCAGGCCGTTCGCGCGACGGCGAAATCGTTCGCGTGCTGGCACAATGAACCGGCCCGGCCGACGCATTTTTCATCAGCAAGCGGACATTTATTCAAGTTACAGTGGGCCTGTCGGGCGCGCCGTATAAACTGCGCGCAAGAATGCTCGCGCGCCGTACCCCTCGAAGGACGCTCCATCATGTCAGATGCCCTCGTCGCGCCCGCCGCGGCGCCACCGAAAGACACGCTCGGATGCATGTCGAGCCTGCTTTCCAAGGATATTGAAAGGTCGGCCGGCGGCCTGACCCTCCATCGCAAATGCATGCGCGACGAACAATTCGAGCGCATCGAGATGGCCGCCAGCGATCGCGGCTTCCTGATCGGCGTATCGCTGAACGGCGGGCACCGGCGCACGATCTATGGCGGCACGGGCAAATCCGAGCGACGGTTTCAGCACAACTCCATCTACATTCGCGACTTTTCCCGGAATTTCCGCGCCGACCTGTACGGCAAGTTCGACTTCATGCTGATCGAGCTGTCGCACAGCTACCTCGGCCATCTCGACCGTGAGCACGACGGCACCGAAATCGCCGGCCTGACCTGCGCGCCCGACGTGCAGGACGCGGTGCTCGGCCACCTCGCGCACGCGGTCGCCGACAGCCTCGACGTGCCGGGTGCGCTGAACACGCTGTTCGTCGAGCAGATGGGCGTCGCGATCGGCACGCATCTCGCGTGCCAGTACGGCAGTGCGCATGCGCGCGACCTGCAGCGCAAGGGCCTGCTGTCGCCGGCCAAGACGGCGCTCGCCAAGGAACTGCTGATGGAGAAGGCGAACCTCGGCGTATCGATCGAGGAAGTCGCGAACGAATGCGATCTGTCGCGCGGATATTTCATCCGCGCGTTCTCGCGCACGACAGGGCGCACGCCGCATCAATGGCTGCTGGAGCAGCGCGTGATGCGCGCCCGTGAGCTGATCGAGACGACCGACATGACGCTCGCGGAAATCGCGGCCGCGTGCGGCTTCGCCGACCAGAGTCACCTGAACCGCCTCTTCGCGCGCATCGTCGGCCATCCTCCCGGCGCATGGCGGCGCGGCATGTCGCGCTGACACCCTCGCCCGGCCCGGCGGCAAACGCGCCCGAGGCGAGAAGGCCGACGCACCATGCGGCGAGCAGCATGGCGTCGGAGCGCAACGCGCGCATGCGCCGGTTCAGTGTGTTCATGTCCGAGTTCCACGGTTGCGTGTCGACGTCGCGCGGCGCCTGCCGCTCCAGCAGACGAAATGCGCGCAACATGGAGCGTACCGTTCGGTTTCGCAATAATCCTGAGCCGAATATGAAACGTTCTGAAAATCGACGCGCCGCGGCTGCGGGCCGGATTCATGCGACCGGATGATGCGCGCGGTGCGCGGCGAGCAACGCATCGCGAAACACGGCGGCCGGCTGCGCGCCGCTGACGACCGTGGCTCCGATCCGCGTCGACGGCACCGACGCGACGCCCGCGCGCACCGCATCGGCCTCGAGCGCGATCACCGCGTCGAGCCCTTCGTCAGAGGCGAGGAACGCCCGCACCGCGTCGCCGGCCAGACCGGCACCCGCCGCAAGCTCCACCAGCACATTCGCATCGCCGATGTCGCGGCCGTCGCGGAAGTACGCGGCGAACAGCGCATCGACGAGCGCGGCCGCGCCGCCGCGCTGCTGCGCGAACCAGACGAGCCGGTGCGCGAGCCGGGTGTTCGGCGTGCGCGCGATCCGCGCATGATCGAACACGAGGCCCGCCGCGCGGCCGGCGTCGGCCACCTGCGCGTCGAGTGCCTGGGAGCGCGCCCAGCTGCCGAACTTCGCGCTGCGATACGCCTTGCGGTCCATGCCCGCGGCCGGCATCGTCGGGTTCAGTTCGAACGGCACGAACCGGACCTTCACGTCGCCAGCGAGCCCGGCTTCGTCGATCGCCTCCGCGAGCCTGCGCTCGGCGATCCAGCACCACGGGCAGATGAGGTCGTAGGTGATCGTGACTTCGACGGAATTCATTGCGCTCTCCTGTTGATTGCAGTCTCGAAGATAGCGCTTGCCGGCCGGCGATAGAATGCGAGCGGCACGCAACGCATCGTTGCGGCATGCACAAAGGCAACGACATGGACAAATTCTCCGCGCTGCGCGCGTTCGTGGAAGTAGCGGAAGCCGGCGGCTTCTCGAGCGCGGGGCGGCGTCTCGATCTCGCGGCCTCGTCGGTGGTGCGCGCGGTGGATGCGCTCGAGGCATCGCTCGGCACCGTGCTGCTGAACCGCACGACGCGCCAGGTCACGCTGTCCGATGCCGGCTCCGTGTACTACGCGCGGGCCAAGCGGCTGCTGGAGGAACTCGCGGAAGCCGACGCGCTCGTCTCCGATCGCGGCGACGAGCCGTCCGGACCGCTGCGCGTGTCGGTGCCCGTCGCGTACGGCGTGCGTCGCATCGCGCCGCACATCGGCGCCTTCCTCGCGCGCTACCCGAAGCTCGACCTCGACCTGCAGCTCACCGACGAACGCGTCGATCTCGTCGCCGGCCGGATCGACGTCGCGATCCGCCTCGGCGAGGCGGCGCCGTCCGCGGAGGTCGTCGCGCGGCAGCTCGGCACCTTCCAGCGCTTCGTCGTCGCGAGCCACGACTACCTCGATGCGCACGGTGCGCCGGGTAGCCCGGCCGAACTGGTCGACCATCAGTGCCTGCGCTTTCACTTCGGCGGCGACCAGCAGGCGTGGTCGTTCGCCGATGCGCACGGCACGACGAAAGTGCTGGTCGCCGGACGGCTGAAGTCGAACCACAGCGAAGTGTTGCGCGATGCCGCGCTCGACGGCGCCGGCATCGCGCTGCTGCCCGACTGGCTGGTCGACGGCGACGTCCAGTCGGGCCGTCTGCGCAGGCTGTTCGAAGCGTACGACGTCATGCCCGACGCGGCGCGCTCGGTCGTCACCGCGCTGTATCTGCCGAATCAGCGCGGCTCGAAGCGCGTCACGGCGTTCATCGACTTCGTCGAGACGCTCGCGGGCGCGCAGCACTGAGCCGAGCGGCGCACCGCGTCACCGCGTCACCAGCCGAACTTCGCCTCCACGCCGACATAGTCGGCGTTGCGCGCGCCCAGCGCGCGAATCGAATCGGCGAGCTGGAAGTGCACCGCCTCGACCGCCAGCGCCGTGTTCGCATTGACGAGCCAGTCCACGCGGGCCTGCGCGTACATGCCGGTCCACGCGCCGCCCTTGCCGGCCGTGCCTGGCACGGCCTGCATCCCTTGCCCGTAGATCGCGTCGGCCGTTGTCGCGCGCCACTGGAAACCGACCGCGGTCAGCACCGTCACGTTGCCGGCCGGCTTGAACGTCAGCGACGGCTTTACGTGAATCAGGTTGCTGTAGCCCGTGTAGCCGGCCAGCGTGAAGTAATAGCCGTTCGGGAACAGCGGATTGAAGGTGCCCATGCGTCCGTCGCCGGGATGCTTGTCGCCCGACGCGCCGTCGACCTGGATGCCGATGCGCGGCGTGCCCGGCGTCTTCGCGAACGTATAGCCGCCCAGCGCACCGAACGCCCATGCACCGATCGTGTCCTGGCCGATGTGCCCGGTCTGCAGCATCGCTTCGGCGTCCCAATCGAACCCGGAAGACTTGCCCGCGTAGCGCATGTCGAACACATCGCGCCGCTCGGTGCCGGCCCCCGCGATGTAGCGCGCGTTGTCGCGCGTATAGCGCGACCAGTAGCCCGACAATTCGCCCGGCCCCACCGCGTTGTGCTCGATTCGCACGCCGTCGAATCTGAGGTGCCGGTTCGACACGTCGTCGAACACCGCGTCGTTGCGATACTGCACGGGGCGCGTCACATAGCCGATCAGCCGCCAGTTGCCGATTTCATAATCCGCCCACAGCGCGTCGAACGCCTGGCGCACGTTGGGCCCGTCGCGCACCGACACGAACCGCTGCAAGTCGTACGCCATTTCCTGCCGGCCGACGCGCGCCTTGAACGTGCCGCCGCCAAGCTGGTCGACATACGCGACGAACGCCTGCTCGATGTCGAGCTGATCCTTGTCGACCGGGCCGACCGTGTCCTTGCCGTACGGCCGCGCATCGACGAACTGGACGAACGCCTGGAAATGCCCGGCATAGCGCAGATCCGCGTGCACCGTCGCGCGCTGGATCACGTAGTTGTCGTCGTGGGCGGCGCCGAGCCCGAACAGCGGCGCGTTGTTCAGCTCGAAGCGCTCGCGCAGGTTCGCGCCGAGCGACAGGTAAGTCGACGGGTCGCCGCCCAGCGGGATGTACTTCAGCCCGTCGAGCGGCTTGCGCGGCACGCACGGATTCGCGAGTACCGACCAGTCTTCCTGCCAGCGGTTGAACAGCACCGCGGGACGCTTCGCGGTGCACGTCGCGGCGGCGGTCGAGGCCGGCGCCGCGGTTTCCTCGGCGCCGGCCGCCGTCCCGGCGTATGTCGCGACGCCGCCCGCCAGCACGGCGGCCGGCAACACGCCCCGCCACGTCCGCCTCATCGACCGCCGGTCCATCACTTCGACCGCGCGTGGATCTCGGCGACGTAGCCGCCCGGGAACTGCACGAGCGCCGCATCGCGCCCGTCCGACGTGAAGGTCGGCACCAGCACCGTCACGCCGGCGGCCTTCGCCTTCTCCAGCGTGGCCGCAAGGTCCGCCACTTCGTAGCCCGTCATTTCGCGCCCGAACGGATAAGGCAGATGGCCGTCGGTGGCCAGCACGGTCATCTTGCCGAAGCCCGACTCGATGCGGATGCGGCGGTACGTGTCGTTCGGCCGACCGATCTCGATGCCCGGCGCCTTGCGCACGTCGGACACGACCTTGCCGCGCGAGAACGCGACGAAGTCGTGCACCAGCTTGCTCGCGCTTTCCGGCGACACGTACACGCGGTTTTCCGGCACGGTCTGCAGCGGATCGTAGTGCGGCGCCTGGGTGTGCCAGTACAGCTGCATGTTCACGCCGCCCGGCCAGCGGATGATCGCATCGCGGCCGATCGGATCGGGGAACGTGTCGACGACCACGTCCGCACCGTGCGCGCGCGCCGACTTCATCGCGACGTCCATGTCGGTGACGAGGTAGCCGGTGCGCTCCTCGCAGAACGGGTACGGGATCGGCGTCTTGAAGCCGAACACCGAGATCGTGCCGGACGGCGTGAACACGAGCTGCGACATCGTCTGGCTCGGCGTCGGCGTGACCTGGAACACGCCCTGCTGCGACTTCTTGCCGCCGAACGTGGCGACGAAGCTGTCGGTGAAGCGGTCGAAGTCTGCCGGCGCGACGCACACGTGCGTCGTGTCGTATTGCGGGCCGACCGAGACGGCCGGCACCTTCGCCGACGAGGTCTCGAGCAGACGCGTCTCGTCCGCGTGGGCCGGCGCGGTCGCCAGCAATGCGCCGAGCACGGCCGTCGACGCGGCCGTCATCCGCAATACCTGTCGCAACTTCAGTGCAATCATCGAAATTCTCCTTGAAAGTGGCAAGCGCTGCCGTGCGGCGCGCGTGGATTCAGCGTGATGCCGGCCCGTCATCGGGCCGGCCGGATCGATAGGCGAGGAAGCACAGGGTCGCGAGCGGCAGCGCCAGCGCCCAGAAGGCGGCGAATACGTACGCCGCGGCCCCCGCGCCCGCGCCGATCGCGAAGGCCGCGACCGGCGGCAGCGTGCGCCGCAGCCGCACGCGCGCGGCGTCACGTTCGGCCGGCGCGGCAAGCGGCACGAGCCAGTCGAACGCATCGATCACCGCCTGCGTGACGTTGCCCGTCATCACCGTGTTGGCGACGACCGAGCGGGCCGTCAGCCGGCCGTGCGCATTCTGGACACCCATTGCCGCGGCGCCGAGCAGACCGCACAGGATCGTGCGCGGCGCATCGGCGTCGGCGATCGGCGACGCCATCACGCCGGCCAGCATGAACCCGGCCAGCAGCACGGCCTGAAGCGCATAGAGCGAACGCGCGCGCGGGCCGTGGCCCAGCGAACGCATCCGGTGGTCGAGCACGCGCGCGCCGACGATCCCGGCGATGAAGGCCGGGAACGCGAGCCATTTGATCGCGAGCCCTTGCCCGACACCGGCCAGCCCCGAGCCGATCAGGATGAAGTTGCCGGTGACGTGCGCGGTAAACAGGCCGAACAGCGCGACGAAGCCGAGCGTGTCGACGTAGCCGGCGATCGACGCGAGAAACACGTCCTCGCCGCGCACGTGATCGGGCGCCGCGGCCGCGGTTACCGTCGGCATGACACGGCCTCCTGGATGGCGACGGTGGCGCCGGCGCACGCGATGCGTGCGTCCGGCGAGATCAGATCACGCATGTTCCGCTCCGGTTGTGCCGAACGGCCCGGCGGTGCCGACTGGCGTCCGGTCCAAACGGCTGTTCGGAAGCAAGACTAGTTAAGGCGCGTCTTAATGTCATGGCGATGGGCCTGAATTTTCCTGAACAGGACGCCCGGGCGCCCGGCCGGATGGCGCGCTCGACGCGACGCGAGGCACTTGCGCGACGGGTCCCGCATCGCGTCGACAAGCACGCCGCGCGCGGTCCTCGCGGTCCGATCGTGTTATTTTTCGATCGATAGCTTAAGCGCGCACGCGATCAGGAGCCGATGCATGACCGAAAGAAAACGCAGCACGCCAGCCCGCGAGCGCGGGACGGACGCCGACGGCAACGCCGTCACGCCGGGCCGGCGCCTCGCGCCGGAAGCGCGCGAGCGGCAGATCGTCGAGAAGGCGATCGAGCACTTCGCGACGCACGGCTTTTCCGGCAGCACGCGCGAGCTTGCGCGGCAGATCGGCGTCACCCAGCCGCTGCTGTACCGGTATTTCCCGAGCAAGGAGGCGCTGATCGATCGCGTGTACGACGAGGTCTACACGTGGAGCCCCGACTGGGAAAAAATGATCGCGGATCGCACGGTCCCGCTGCAGGAACGGCTCGTCGCGTTCTACCGCGCGTACGCGCAAACCATCCTGCGGCGCGAATGGATCCGCACCTTCATCTTCGCGGGGCTCAGCCGCGAGGGCTTCAACACGCGCTATCTGTCGCGGCTGCGCGAACGCGTGTTCCTGCCGGTGCTGCGCGAGCTGCGCCACGAATACGACATCGCCACGCCGGCGACGGAGGCCCAGCGCAACGCGGAAATCGAGCTCGTCTGGAGCCTGCACGCGAGCATCTTCTATTTCGGCGTTCGCAAGTGGGTCTACGGGCTGCCGGTGCCCGACGATCTCGACACCGAAATCGAACGGCTGGTCGACGCGTTTCTCCACGGCACGCCCGCTACGCTCAAGCAGCTCGCGGCCGGCGCGGCCGCACGGCGACGCCGCCGCGTGTAGCGCGGCCCCGCGCGCCGCCCGACGAATTCAGAACAATTCATCCGGCGTGCCGGTCGCTTCGCTTATCCTCGAAAGGCATTTGCGCCCGCGTCCGGGCGCGTGCGGGCCGAACCGCATGGTGACCGTCACCTGACCGCCGACACGCCTTCGATCGCTCATCGCACCGTCACCGCGAACGGTTTCCGCCAGCACGACGTCGACGCCGGCAGCGGGCCGGCCGTCGGCCAAGACGAGCGCAACATGGCGCGCGAAGAACAGCCGGCGCGTGTGAATGCGTGGCCGGCGGTCCTCCTGAAGCACTGGGAAGGTTGAGTCGCCGCGCGCGAAAAATCATCGGGGGAAGGGAATCATGAGCGACGTTTCGGGCCCGTCGGCGATCGTCATCGGCGGATCGGTGGGCGGGCTGTTCACGGCGACAGCACTACGCGCGGCCGGATGGCGCGTCAAGGTATTCGAGCAATCGCCGCACGACCTCGACAGCCGCGGCGGCGGCATCGTGCTGCAGCCGCCGATCGAGCGCGCGTTCGCATTCGGCGGCGTGCCGGTGCCGCGCGATGCAGGCGTCGATTCGGTCGACCGGATCTATCTCGACGAGCACGACCGGATCGTGCAGCGCCTTTACATGCCGCAAGCGCAGACCGCGTGGAACGTGATCTACACCGCGCTGAAGCGCGCGCTGCCCGCCGGCGTCGTGCACGCCGGCGTATCGTTCGAGCGGTTCGAACAGGACGGCGCGCGCGTGATCGCGCATTTCGCGGATGGCAGCGTCGAGCATGCCGACCTGCTGGTCGGCGCGGACGGCGGCCGCTCGGCCGTGCGCGCCCAGCTGCTGTCCGACGCGCGGCCCGCGTATGCGGGCTACGTCGCGTGGCGCGGGCTCGTCGACGAGCACACGCTTCCCGACACGGTGCTGCGGGTGCTGCGCGATCGGTTCACGTTCCAGCAAGGCAACGCGCATCTGTTCCTGACCTACCTGGTGCCCGGCCGCGACGGCGCGATCGAGCCGGGCAAGCGGCGCGTGAACTGGGTCTGGTACCGGCGGCTCGAGCAGGATCGCGTGCCATCGCTGTTTCTCACGCAGGACGGCACGCAGCGCGACGGCTCGCTGCCGCCCGGCGCGATGCGCGACGACAACCGGCTCGAACTCGTGGACGCCGGCCGCCGGTTGCTCGCGCCGACGCTCGCCGCGCTCGTCGACGCGACCCGGGCGCCGTTCGCGCAGGCGATCCTCGATCTTGCGGTCGAGCGCATGGCGTTCGGCCGCGCGGTGCTGCTCGGCGACGCGGCCTGCCTCGTGCGACCGCATACGGCCGCCGGGGTCGCGAAGGCGGCGGAGAATGCCGTCGGTCTTGCCGAAGCGCTGCGCGGTGGCGTGCACGCAAGCGCATTCGACACCGCGCTGTCGCGCTGGGAAGCCGCCCAGCTCGCGACCAATGCTTCGCTATCCGAACTCGGCATCTCGCTCGGCACGCGGATCATGGGACGGGCGTGATCAGCGGCAGGCCGGTGTCGCGCGCCTCTCGTGGATGTATCGCCGTGTAGGCAATCCGGACATGATCGTCCACTGCGACGAAGAGCGACTCCCAGCCAACGCCGTCCACAGTATCGCGCCGATTGCCGGTGACGCGATGGCCAGGACGCACGATACGGCCTGGCTTACAGACTCGCCGACGACGGCGTAAACGTGATCGTCAGCTTGTTGCTGTACTTGCCGGGACGCTTCCACACCGACTGGAATTCCGGCGTCTCGAGTGTCAGCGGCGTCGGGGTGCAAATGACCGGCACCGAAATGCCCGGCAGCGATACCGAGCGACCGGCGCTGTTGTTCACGCCCTGGAGCCGCACCGTCTCGTTGTTCGGCAGCGCGATCTTCTTGCCCGCATACGTCAGGCTCACGTTGTAGTCGATACGCGATTCGTACGCACCGCTCTTGTCCTTATCGAGCAGCACCGAATACTGACCCTTGTCGCGGCGATCGACCGTGAGACCGTCGCTCGCCGACACGTCGAACCACGTGCTCTGCGAGTTGTAGCCGTCGTACAGGCACATGTCGACGTTCGACGTGCCCGACATCCTGCTGCCGTTCGGCAGCTTGCGCAGCTTGAGGTCGACGGTGGGCGTCGCGCTCGTGTATTCCGGCAGATAGACCTGGATGTTGTTCTTGTCGGTGACGTCCAGCTCGATCGCCGATTTGAAGACGGCGATCGTCGGATGAGTACCTGAGGTGGCCCATTGCCTAAGGTTCAGCCAAAGATTCGCCTTCCACGTTCCGCCGGACGGGAGCTTCTTCAGCTCCGCGGCGGGAATCTTGACGAAGAGACTGCGGCCATCCCATTCGATTGAGGAGTCGCACTGGGCCACGTAGTAGGGGTTCGCCTCGTTAATTGGCTTTGTCGCGATCGACAATACTAACGGAATGACGTTTTTGTTGCAATCCAGCCTGCGAGTGAGCACCGACTGTCCGTGAAGATTCAGCACGGCCGTGGCACCGGTCTTTTCTTCCTTGAACGAAAGCTTGATGATGCTCGATTCGCCCGTCGCGTCTGTTGCCGGTGATGTGTTGCACGCGCCGGTCGCCGCGTCGGTAGCCGATTGGCAAGTCCACGAATTCCTCGCCCATTTTTTGGGCTCGCTCGTATCGTAACCTCCCGAAGCGTTGTCGAAAATCACGACGTCCCCCTGCGGCGCGGCGCGATCCAGCGTAGCTTCCGCCGTATCGTTGCGGTTGGCCGGCTGCTGGGAGGCCGCCGATGCGTCAAGCGCGATCGCCCCCAATGCGGCCGCCAGGACAATTGCCCGACAGCGAATTCGATTGATCTGAAGCATTTGAGTAGCTGTTTCCTTATCGTTTCGGCAAAGCAAGCGGCAGCGTGAGGTGCCTGCCGGCACAGATCGTGCGCGTCATTGCTCCGCGTCGGTCACACCTGTCGTCCGCGCCCGCATCGACATCACATAGCGATGCTCCAGCAGCTTGCGCACGCGGGCCTGCTTGCGCAGCGATTCCGGCAGCGCATCCGGCCCGGCCACTTCGCAACGCACCTTGCCCACCATCATCAGCACGTCCTGCTTGCGCTTCACGTGCAGCGGGCACCGCATCAGCGTCGGCCCGTCCACGACGAACAGTTCGCTTTCCTTATGGTCGAGTTCGGCAATGAATCCGCCCTGACTGTCGATCAACGGCATCGCGCCGTTGAGAATCACGCTGTCCGACAGCGGCATGCCACCCTTCGAGAGGGCCTGGCCGACGTACGTGTACGTCACCTTCGCGTCGACGTTGCGCAGCGCGAGCTGCCCCGGAACCATGAACAGCGTGCGCTTGCCGAGCCCCTCGGTCACGCTCGTCGCGCCCGCAGACGCATGCGCGCCCGCGTCGTTCACTTCGGTCGTCACCGGCGTGAAGGCCGACACCGGCAGCAGCGCGCGCTGCCCGAAACCCACCTTGATCTTCGCGCTCGAATCGCTGCGCACCTCGGCCGCCATGCCGCTCGCATTGTCGCGCTTGCCAACCCTGACGGCGAAACCCGCCAGCGGATCCGACTGCGACGCGGATGCACCGAGAAATACGCCCTGTCGCGCCACCGCGAACGACGAGGAATAGCTCGCCGTCACCGACGGATTGTTGCCGCCGCTGTCACGGCTGTAGCTGTTCGCGACCGACGCGGCGACGTCGCCGTAGCCGAGCATCGCCGCCGGTGATGCCGGTTATCCGCATCCTTCACCCAATCCGGCCGGATGGCGGACGCGTAGGCCTGACCGGTGCGCGAACCCTCGCCGCTTGCCTGTGCGCGCAGTCCGAGACGTTCATCAATCGCATGAGCGACAGTCGAAGATTTTGGCAGACGACCGCCATCGCAGTCCGTCCAGAACATATGCATCGCGTCGAACAAAACTGAGAGGATCGTGGTCAGGTAAGGCAGGCAAACGACTACACCGCCTCCCATCGAATTGCCATCAACAGGACCGTAGTGATCGCTCGGTACGTCGGCCTGCAGATCTATCCGCAACGCGTCAAGTTCACGCTGCAATCGCTCTTCAACGCAGTAGTGCGCGGTCGCCGAGTTCGCCAGGACCTTGCTGAGCTCGCACAGCTTCTCGTCTTTCAGTTGAACGCATCTTGTGAGACGCCGAATCTGCGTTTCGGCCCTTCGCAAACGAATCTGTAAGGTCGCGCAATCGCAGGCCGGTGCCGAGCATGCGCTTGTATCACTCGATCGCCAAACATTATCGCGTTGCTCCATAACAGGCCTCGCCTCGAACGTGGCGATGTGTACTCCACACGCCGCGAGAAATCGGACCGATGATGCACCGACCTGGCCGGACTCATCGCGCTGGCGCAAATCGGTTCATCTTTTTTCGTTCCTCCTCGCAACAGAGTCAACTGTAAAGATTTGGGGGTACCGATCAGCGCGTCTGCGAAGTTGAACGAGGTCACGCACGTACGAAAAAATAACGTGGCTTGTCTGACGTTTTACGCTTTGACACGGTCTGACGAACACAAAAATAGCTCTCCTCATTGTGCCTACGACGTAATTCAATAGAGAGGGCCGCCGCCCCTGCTGGATCGGAGCGCTTGACCGTACATCGGTGGGCGACGTACGGTCGCACGACTATTTGCTGATGATCGTCAGGAATTTGCATACCCAACCGCAATAATCCAATGTACGGCTTCGATGTCCCACCAAATTCGCGGCCTCGGAGACGATAAATGATCGACTCCTGGTCAAAACGATGAGAAAATCGCGTAATCGTTCCAATTTCGCCTCCGACAATGACATGTCGCAGACCCGATGCGCCGCGCCGAATTGGACTCTTCGAAGCGACGATTTCAATACTGTTTCTTTTAACCACGTGGAGTGAAGAATGGCCACCTATCAAGAGTTGAAAGCCAAGGCTGAAGCACTGCTCGTGCAAGCGGAAGAAGCTCGGCAGGCCGAACTAGAGACTGTGCTTGAAGAAGTTCGCGCGCGGGTTCAGGAGTACGGACTCACGCCGGACCAGATCTTCGGCCGTAAGCGCGTACGTAGCGCGAATGGCAGCCAACCCGCAACGCCGAAGTATCAGGATCCGAAAACGGGCAAAACGTGGAGCGGACGTGGCCGCGAACCGTCATGGATCAAGGGTAAGAAACGTGACCGCTTCTTGATCGCCGAATGATCACCGCAGCGTAGCGATCGGGCGCCCGACGGGCGCACTCTGGGCCTGTAGCTTCATGCTGCAGGCCCCGTGAATGTGTATCAAGCCGTGCCGACCCAAGTGATTCAGATCCGCCTTGGCGGGCCCGACGTTGAAGACACCCCACGGTCCTTCAGAATCCATGCAGTTCGTTTCAGCGGCGACTCTATTTCACACTTGGCAGCGGTACCACCAGATGTCGATGAATTTGGCCCGCATTGCATCAGGATCAGGCGACATACTGACGACACAGCCTCGCACTCGCGATACTGGGCGAGTGCGAACCCGCCCGACCCGCAGCACCGTTCCCCGAACAGAAGCAGCGTCGATTTAGGCAGCGAACGTTTGCGGCATGACCGGTGCCATTGACGCTTCAAGCATGTGTCCGCTTGAACAATACGCCCCCTAGTCCTCCATCATGAGCCGCCGTCTTTCGAGTTGATCGCGACGCCGATAAGCCGCGATCGTCTGCGAAGTAATGATGTGCGCCAACGCTTCCTCTGCCAAAGAATCCGGATAGTCGGTGCATTCGGCGACCCAGTCACGAAATGTCGACCGGAAACCGTGCACGGTGATGCCGGAGTACGACATGCGTTTCAGCAGTGACAGCATCGCCATGTTCGACAGTGGGCGCCCTTCCGTGCAACCGGGAAACAGATATCCATACTTCGCCTTCGGTAGCGCACTGCGTACGATCTCGACGGCACGCTTGCAAAGTGGCACGCGCAGCGGCCGACCGCTCTTCGTGCGATCTCCCGGGATACTCCAGACACGATTATCGAGATCAAACTCCTCAACCCGCGCAAACCGCGCCTCATTCGTGCGGGTCGCCGTGAGAATAAGCAGGTGCAGCACCCGTGCCGCGCGTCGGGGACGAAGCTCCAGTTCCCGGATAAACGTCGGAAGGTCTTCCCAAGGCAACGCCGGATGATGCTTTACCTGCGAGCGTTTCTTTGACCGTGGTAACACCAGTTGGAGATGGTCTACGTAACGAGCAGGGTTACCACCGGCGCGGTGGCCCATCACGGTCTCCGCGTCCAGGATCGCCTTGATGCGCCCCCGCACACGGCGCGCCGTCCCTGCCTTTTTGGTCCAAATCGGCTGCAGAATGCGGACAATCATCGCTGTGTCGATGTCGCGCACACGCACATCGCCGATGATGGGATAGGCGTAGGTCTTCAGCGTAGTGTCCCATTGCTGACTGTGCTTCCGGTTTCGCCACTCCGATTCGTGCGCTCGAATGAACGCTTCAGCTGCCTCACGGAACGTCACGTTGGCATCGACGGAGATGTCGAGCAATCGACGACGCTGCTCTTCGCGCCGTGCCAGGATGGGATCGACCTGATCCCGGACCATCTCGCGGTACCTAGTGGCCAGCTTTCGCGCTTCACCAAGCGAGACTCGCGAAAGCGGTCCGAGGCCCATTTCGCGCACTCGCCTGTCGAGCGTGAAGCGAAACACCCATGAGCGTGCGCCACTGCCGGCGATCTGCATGAAGAGGCCACCGCCGTCGGCATAATGTCCTGGATCCACCGCCTTCGCGACCCGCAGCGCGCTAAGCCGATGCAACTGTCGTCCCGCCATGCCGCCCTCCTTTCCTACCCACAAAACCCATGTTGCTACCCATGTTTCGTGAGGAAATTGTGGAGGACGCGGCTGGACGTCGCAAGCACATCGTTACCCACAAAACTCCGCAAAATCATGGGCTTGCGGACTTTCAGAGGAAGTTCAAGGAACGCCGCGGAAGCCCGGCATGGCGGAAGGCAGCCGACTACAACTACCGCTCGCACCGCCCCGCCAGGTAAGACTCCCTCAATCACAGATGGCACCCTACCCACGATCCTACCCATACTTGGCTCGACGCCAATCTAGTATCGTCCGCAATGCGTTGCTGGCAGAGGGGCGCCGAGCAAATTCCCGACAAGATCTCACCAAAGTCCCGTCATGGACTCTGTTACGTATGCGGTCCCCCTACCGTCGCCACGGTCTTGCGAATACGTCCTGCGTGTCGGGGGTGCGGCGGCAAACGCAAGATCGGAGGCAACAGCGGCTTCCACTACCCCGCAAACAACACCTATTGAGCATGTGTTTGTCAAACGAGAATGATAACTATTTCGAATAAAATCGCAATCTTGTGATGACTTTACTACCAGAGCCTGTATCTCGCAGTCTGCAAATCTTCGCGCTAGAGGGATCACGCCCATCAGCTAGAGAAACGCGATCGCCGGTCGCAATCGAATCGTCGGGCTGTTCCGACCATTTTGATCACGTCATGTCGGAAGCGGAAAAATCCGCGCGTAGGTTGGTACGCCTGCCCTAATCGCCATACTGCTCGACGTAACGCAACGACATGAACAAAAGCTGCACTGCCGTTGAGGCAGCGGTGATCGAATGGAATCCGAATACAGCACTGTCGTCCAACCGCAGCAAGGCATCGGCATCCCGCGCGAGCGGTGACAGGCGACTGTCGGTCATCAGGACCAGCTGAGCGCCATTGAGCTTCGCGAGTTTGGCAATACGGCACGTCTCGTCGCTGTAAGGGGGTAATTCAAGCGCCACGAAAACGTCGCCCGCCCTCACCAAGCGCACTTGGCCGACATCCATCTCACCGACCGTCAAGAAGAGGGAGACCGTCTTCTCTGTCTGGTGCAAGGCCTGCGCCAAATGAGATGCAACCGGAAACGCCTGATGCGCTCCCATTACCCAGATCGTAGCGGCATCGCGCAGCATGACCAGCGCGCGCGTCCAGTCTTCGGATGCCAGCAATTCGCGCAGACGTGCGACCGCTGCCACGCTGGACGCCAACACCGATTCAGTCATTCCTTCTAGTCCATTGGTCGCGGCCTCATCGTGTACGTCCTTAGCGTCCCACCGCATCGGCCGCGGCAACCCGATCCGATGACGAAACCGCCGCCTCAGGTCCGCGTAGCCGGACAGACCGAAGTACTGAGCAAAGCGCACAACTGCCGACGGATGCACACCGCATTGCTCGGCGACGCTACGAATATCCAGTATGCCGACCTGATCGGCATGGGTATCGATGAAGTGGGCAATCGCTTTAAGCCGTGGACTCAGCGCGTCGTACTCGGAGCGAATTTGCGACAATAGCTGGTCGGCACCGTCGAGCCGCGACTCGTCCGGATTACCCGCCAGTCCGGTGCGGGACATGCAATCGGGACGCATCGTCTCAGGCGCGGGCCGGTTCGAGTGGTTCATGGCTCAGGCAATCTTGGAACTGCAGCCACATTGGCTCCGGTCGCTCCATCCGGGTTTCAAGTGGATAGGTCACGTTGTTAGCCGCCGACTCGAGCATGCCATGCATTATCTCAAGGATATGCAGGGCCATCTCGGCGCTAGCACGGGGCGCACGCCCCTCGGCAATCGACATGGCCATGTCGACAAGTCCGATGCCACGGCTGTTTTCGCGATGGCTCGTCTCGATGAATGGCCGCTCGATCGGTACCTTTTTCCATGGGCGCCGTGCAGCTTCGCCGCGAGGCAGCTCGACCCACCGGTAGTCGTCGCGCGTGCGCAGCAGCAGATCACCGCCGAACAGATTCGGCCCGTCACAGGGATCGATGTCGTTCAGGCACAAGGTGCCGGCCGTACCATACAGTTCCATCCTTGGCAACTCGGAATCCCATACGTCATAGCTTACGATCAGGGTGACGAGTGCACCCGACACGAACACTAGGTTGGCGGCCACGTGAGTCGGCTCGTCGACCGGAATGCGCATGCCGCAAAGCGGCCCGCTTTCGACGACACGCTCCGAACATGCCCGGCCTGCGACCGCCGAGCATTGCCGCACCGGCCCCAACAGGGACACCAGCGCGCTCAGATAATACGGTCCGATATCGTGTAAGGGCCCGCCTCCGCGCCGATACAAGAAAGCGGGATTCGGGTGGAACCACTCCGGGCCTCGGCTCACCGCAAATGCCGTCGCGCCGTGCACAATCCCGATCACACCTTCGTCGATCAATTGACGGCAGGTCTGCAGGCGCCCTCCCAATACCGTGTCGGGTGCGCAACCGAGCGTCAGACCGCGCCGGCGCGCATCCTCGCACAGCGCCTTTCCTTCGGCAAACGTCGTGGCGAGCGGCTTCTCACTATAGACGTGCTTGCCGGCGCGCAGCGCAGCCAGCGTCAGTTCCGCATGCACGTCAGGCGTGGTCAGGTTCAGGACGATATCGATCCCGACATCGTCAATCAGCGAGGCAGCATCCGGATACGCTTTCGGGACGCCGTGTGCCGCCGCCTTCGCACGCGCCTTCTCGAGATCGCGACCGGCCACTGCGGCAAGCTCGACAATCGGGTATTTCGCAAGATTGTGCAGATAGACGTCGCTTATGTCGCCCACGCCCAGTACACCGACTTTAAGCGGTTTCATCGTGCCTCTCA
Source organism: Burkholderia sp. BCC1640 (assembly GCF_902833125.1). Lineage (NCBI taxonomy): Bacteria > Pseudomonadati > Pseudomonadota > Betaproteobacteria > Burkholderiales > Burkholderiaceae > Burkholderia > Burkholderia sp. BCC1640. The sequence goes on from NZ_CADFEF010000030.1 coordinate 61,287, forward strand.
TACGGAAGGCCGCCAACGCGCGGCGGCGGCGGGATATTGCTCGGATCTCCTGCGCGCGCCGCGTCGCATGCCGTTTCGGCCGACGTGTACGGCCCGCACAAGAGGGTTCCTGCACCGGACAGTGCGTCAGAACTGCGTGGCAATTCCCGCGAACACGCCGAACTGGCTGCGTCCATAGCCTGGATTCAGGTTCGATGCGCTGCCGTTGACCGGATCGTTCACGTTGTTGGCCCCGTAGGTCCCGCCGTTCAGCCCGAGATTCGACGTCGCGCTGTTGCGCAGATAGCCGAGCTCCGTATAAAGCCGCGTCTGCTTCGACAGCGAGTAGATGCCGGACAGCGTATACAGCGTGCCGTTGCCATTACCGTGATTGGCGTTGGCGTGATACACGGCACCCATGACGGCTGTCGCCGGCGTCACGGCCCATTGCGCGCCGAACCACTCCTGGTCGACCGCGGTCGGCAAGGAAACGCCGGCGGGCTGTGCCGACGGCGTGCCCGTTCCGTAATACCCGGCATTCGATGCGTCCGGCGCGCTCAGGTGGACGTAGCCCGCATACAGCGTCACTGGTCCGATTCCGTACGACGCCCCGGCGAAGATCGAGCGCGAGGCCAGATAGACGTTGCTGAACTTGCCGTTGCCATCGCGAATCTCATCATAGATCAGCTGCGCTTCGACGTTCGACGCCTTGTACTGCAACTTCAGGCCATCCGCCCGGCCTTGCGAGCTACCCAAGCCAGTGGCCGTGCCCAGTTGCCCCGGCGCCGTGCCCGGCGTACCCGCATTCCATTTGGTCGAATTGGTGAGGTTGTACTGGCCTTTCACCGTGAAACCACCGAAATCGGGCGACGTATATTCGATGCCGTTCGAGGCCTGCGGGAACATGCGGCCGCGTACCAGCGTGCCGAACGAATATTTCTTGGTCTGCTGCGGATCGAGCTCACCGGTATCCTGCAACAGCTCGCTCGCCCCGAAATTGCCGAGACGAATCGCACCATACGCGTCGTGTCGCAAACCCACGGTCGCCTGCCCCTCGAAGAACGAACCGTTCGCCACCGAGCCGTTCAGCGTGTTCAGGCGCGCTTCTAGGCGGAACGTGGCCTGCAGGCCGCCGCCCAGGTTCTCGTTACCGAGCATGCCGAAGCGCGATTCACCCCAGCCGCCGGATTCGGCCGACAGCCGGTTGCCGCCGGGCAGACCCGTTTCGTATTGCAGGCCGTTATCCACGATTCCATACAACGTAACACTGCTCTGCGCATGCGCTAATGCCGTGGCGCCGCACAGCGCCGTACCGGCCATGAATCTGAGTAATTTCGTCTCCATCGAAAATCTCCTTTGCATACCTAATCTATTGATGTTTTTTTAGTTCCTCATACGCCGACGCATATCGGGCTATACACCGGCTCGCCTGCCCTACTTCAGGTAATTTCCTACGTTGCTGCGGGTCACGGATTCGAACGGGACGATCACTTCGGCGGGAGCCGGCTTGCCGCTCTTGAGCGTTTCGACAACCTGGTATGCGGCCTGCGCCTGTCCCTTCGCGTTCTGGAAGATGGTCTGGGACATCTCGCCGGCCTTGATCGCCCGCATCGCGTCCGCGGTCCCGTCAACGCCAGAGATCGCGACACCCTTGAGCCGCCCTGCCGTCTTCAGCGCTTCCAGCGCGCCAAGCGCCATCTGGTCGTTCGCGGCGACGATCGCATCGAATTTCGGATATCGCTGAACCCAGTCCTCGGTAACCTTCATGCCCTGTGCGCGATCGTAGTCGGCCGGCAGGTTCGACAGGATCTTGACGTCGGGACGCTTGGCCAGCGTCTGCACGAAGCCGGCCAGGCGTTCCTTGGAGTGGTAAAGGCCCGGCGTACCCTGCAGGTAGAGGATCTGCGCATTCTTCGGCAAAACCGAGTCGAAGTACTCGCCCTGCAGGCGGCCGGCATCGTAGTTCTTCGAACCGACGAACGTATACTTGCCGCTAGCGGACTGGATGCCGAGCGCGATCACCGGGATGCCGGCCTTGTTGGCCCGCTCGACACCGGGAACGATGCCGCGATAGTCGACCGGCACGATCATGATCACGTTGACCTTCTGCGCGATGAAGTTGTCGATCTGGTCGAGCTGGCGGCTCACGTCGCCGTTTGCGTCCGTATAGACCACGCTCAGGCCCGGGTCCGCCTTGACCGCGTCGGCAAAGGCAGTCTTCCGGCTCATCGTGAACACGTCGGTGTCTGCCAGATTCGTATAGCCGATCACAAACTTCTTGTCGGCCGCGCTGGCCGATGTCGCCAGCGCGGCCAGCCCGAATACCGCTACCGCCGCTTGTTTCCAAACCTTCATATGCTCCTCCGTTGTTGTCTGACCTGCTGCGGGTTGAACATCGACTTGCTTTAAGTGCTGCTCTCACTGCTTCACTGCACGCCGGAGACCCGGCTCGTCCGGTTCCGATCTCAGGCCGGACGCCGTACGCGCTTGCCGCGACCGTTCTTGGTCTTGACGTCCAGAATCACTGCGACCGCGATGATCAGCCCCTTGGCGATCTGCTGCCAGTAGGAGCTGACGTTCAGAAGGTTGAGGATGTTGTTGATCACGCCGATGATCAACGATCCGATCATCGAGCCCATGATCGTGCCGGTCCCGCCCATCAGGCTGGTCCCGCCTACCACCACGGCCGTGATCGCATCGAACTCGTAGCCGACACCGCCAGCCGGCTGGCCCGAGTTGATCCGCGACATCAGCACGATGCCGGCGATCGCGGTCAGCACACCGCTGTAGACGAAGGCCATCGTCGTCACGCGTCGCGTATTGATGCCGGAGGCCAGCGCGGCGCGCGTGTTGCCGCCGGTTGCATAGACATAGCGGCCGAAGCGCGTGCGATTCAACAGCACCCACGACACCGCGAGCACGGCGATCAGGATCAGTACCGAGATCGGCACCGGCCCGACCGAACCCTGGCCTATCACGGCGAAGTCGCCCAGGTCGCTGATGGGTGCGCCGCCGGTATAGAGCAGGATGCCGCCACGCGCCACTGTCGTCATCGCGAGCGTGGTGATGAACGAGGGAATGCCGAAGGTCGTGACGATGAAGCCGTTGACGAACCCGACCACCACGCCCATCGCCAGCCCGGCCGCCACTGCCAGTGGGATGCTGCCGGTAAGCGACATTACGCTCGCCGCAATCGTGCCGGTCAGGGCCACGACCGCGCCCAGCGACACGTCGATCTGCCCGAGAATGATGATGAAGGTTACGCCGCACGCGAGCAGGCTGACGACCACCACCTGCCGCAACACGTTGGTCAGGTTCGGAACGGTCAGGAACGCATCGCTGACCAGCGAAGCGAGCACCACGATGCCGATGAAGATCAGCATCGTGCCGTATTTGCGGTAAATCTCGGCCGGGCTCGCGCCCTTCAGCCAGGCCATGATGCCAGCGCGCGGCTGCATCGAATTTTCCTGCATGCTGTTCAACATCATTGACCTCCGGTTGCCAGTTTCATGATTCGTTCCTGCGAGGCCTCACCCCGGCTCAGTTCGCCGGCCACCCTGCCCTCGCGCATCACGATCACGCGGTCGCTCATGCCGAGAATCTCCGGCAGTTCGGACGAGATCATGACGATGGCCAGCCCCTGCTGCGCGAATTGCGACATCAGGCGGTGAATTTCGGATTTCGCGCCGACGTCGATGCCGCGCGTCGGTTCATCGAGGATGAGTACCTTCAGGTCGCGCAGCAGCCATTTCGCAATCGCGATCTTCTGCTGGTTGCCGCCGCTGAGATTGCCGGTGACGGTCTGCAGGTCGGCGGTCTTGATCTTCAGCATCTCGCGCATGCGCGTCGCTTCGTTACGCTCGCGGCGCGTGTCGAGCAGGCCGCGCCGCGAGAAACCCTTCAGGTTCGCGAGCGAGATGTTTTCCATCACCGATCGACACAACACGAGCCCTTCGCCCTTGCGGTCCTCGGACACCATCGCAATGCCACAGCGGATCGCGGCATCGCTGCCCCTCATCCGCAACGGCACGCCTTCGAGCACGATCTCGCCCTCGTCGAGCGCATCGAGCCCGAAAATCGCGCGTACCACTTCCGTGCGCCCCGCGCCGATCAGTCCGGCCAGCCCGACGATCTCGCCACGTCGCACGCTGAAGCCGATATCCGAGAACACGCCGTGGCGCGTGGCGTTACGGACCTCGAGCACGGTCTCGCCGATCGTCGCGTCGAGTTTCGGGAAAATGCTCGAGATCGGCCGACCGACCATCGCCGCGATGAGCCGGCTCTCGTCGTATTCGTCGGCCGGGCCCGACTCGACATAGCGGCCGTCGCGGATGATCGTGATGTCGTCCGCGATCTGGAATATCTCGTCCATCTTGTGGCTGATGTAGATGATCGCGACCCCGCGCGCCTTCAGGTCGCGGATCTGCTCGAACAGCATGCCGACCTCGGTATCGCTGATTGCCGACGTCGGCTCGTCCATGATGACGACCGATGCGCCACGCGAGATCGCCTTGGCGATTTCGATCAGCTGCATGCCGGCCACGCTGAGCTCGCGCATCTTCTGACGGGGCGCATAGTCGAGCCCGAGCCGGTCGAGCAACGCCTGAGTATCGCGTTCCATGCTCCTGAAATCGATCATCTGCCGCGACAGCGCACCGAACGCCGCATAGGTCGGCTCACGCCCGAGAAAGATGTTCTCGGCGATCGACATGTCGAGCACCGGGCTCAATTCCTGGTGGATCATCGCGACGCCGGTTTCGAGCGCGGCCTTGGTGCCGGTGGGACGATACGGCGCACCTTTGAAGCGGACTTCGCCCGAATCGACGCGATGCTCGCCGGACAGGATCTTCATCAGCGTCGATTTGCCGGCGCCGTTTTCGCCGACCAGCACGTGAGTAGTGCCCGCGCGCACCTTGAGGCTGACCCGGTCGAGTGCGAGCACGCCCGGGAATGCCTTAGAGACGTCCTGCATCTCCAGCACGTATTGCGATTCTTCGCTATCCATGTGCTTGCTCCTCGTGGGCCGGCTTGGGCCGACCCGATGGCATGCCGGCGATACGCCCGTGCAGCGCTGCGGCAGGGGCGATCCCGCCGCGGCGCGCCGGTGGCGCCGTGCATGCCTGTCTCCGTTGTGTTTCTTGATCTCGCCGCTTGAGTCGGCCCGGTCAGGCCGGATCGCGTCGACCTAGCGGCTGATGGTCTGCTTCAATGCGTCGATCGAGGTGGCAATGCCTGCCTCGACCGACATCGTCAGGTCCTCCATCTCGAGCGACACCCAGTCGTTGTAGCCGGTCATGCGCACCACCGAGAAGAACTCCTTCCACCACTGGAGATCCTTGCCGCAACCGACGGCCACATAATTCCAGGCACGCCGGCCGACATCCTCCACCGGCTTCGTTTCGAGCAGACCGTTGACGTCCACCAGCCCGCGTTCGAGACGCGCGTCCTTGCCGTGGACGTGATGGATTGCGTCGCCGAGCGCGCGTGCCGCCGCTATCGGGTCGGCACCCATCCACATCAGGTGGCTCGGATCGAGATTGAGACCAATCATCGGGCCAACGGCGTCGCGCAACCGGAACAGCGTTTCCGGATTCCACACCAGCATTGCGCTGAAGTTTTCGAGCGCGAACTTTTCGACACCCGACTCGCGCGCCTGCGCGACCAGCGATTTCCAGTACGGAATCGCAACGTCGTTCCATTGATAGTCGAGACGACTCTTGAGCGTCGCCGGCCAGCTCACGGTATAGGTGATCCAGTTCGGTACGCGATCCTCGGGGCTGGCCGGCGGCAGGCCGCTCATCGCGACGATCTTGCGAATACCGAGTTCACCGGCAAGACGGATTGCCTTCTCCATGTCTGCCTTGTGCTTGGCGCCGAGCTCGCCCGGATCGAGCGGATTGCCCGACACGTTCAGCGCGGCGATCTCCATGCCCCGGCTTTCCAGCGCGGCAAGCAGCGCGCGGCGCTTGCTCGCGTCGGCGAGCAGTTCGTCAGTGCGGAGATGGGGCGCGGACGACCATCCGCCCGAGGTCATTTCCACGCCGAAGACGCTCATTTCACACAGCTTGTCGAGCATCGCTTCGAATGGCAGGTGGCCGAGGCTGTCCGTGCAGAACGAAAGTTTCATGGTGTTTTCCGACTGTATTGATGATGTGCTCAGGCGCGCCCGAACTTGCCGGCACGCGCGGTGTGAGAGGAACCCGCTCGACGTCAGGCCTCGCGGTAGAGGGCCGGCTTGTCGTTCAGCACCACGGCGACTTTCTCACCACTGCGCTGGGCCGCCACGCCTGCCTCGCAGCAGGCCGCCGTCGCATAGCCGTCCCACGCGGACGGGCCATCGATCGTGCCGTTGTGCGCCGCGTCGACCCAGGTCTGCACTTCGAGATCGAACGCCGCCTCGAAACGCTCGACGAAGGTCGGGGTGACCGAACCGCCCCACTGCCCGGCACTGCGCACATACGGGCCGCCGTCGTTGCCGATGTTGACGATGCCGTCCTCGAACACCGCTTGCGTCGCGACCTGATAGCCGAATCGCGCGTTGACGAAGATCTCGACGTCGGCCAGCACGCCGCTCGCCGTTTCGATCAGAACCTGCTGCGGATCGTGTTGACCCGGATGCGCGTGTCGCGTAGGCCGGCCCAGGCGAACCTGCACTGAAGCGATTTCCTCGCCGGTCAGGAAACGGATGCCGTCGAACTCGTGCACCACGGAATCGTTCACCAGCATCTGGCTCGTAAAGCTCGCCGGCGTGGCAGCGTTGCGATGCGAGAAATGCAGCATCAGCGTTTCGCCGAGCCGACGCGTGGCGATCAGCTCGCGCAACTGCCGGTACTCGGCATCGAAACGACGCATGAAGCCAACCTGAATCAACTTCCGACCGAGCTTCACTTCGGCTTCGACGACCCGCCAGGACGATTGCGCATCGGGCGTCAGCGGCTTCTCGCACAGGATTGGAAGCCCCTCGGACAGCACCTGAAGCAGCGTGGCTTCATGCAGGAAGCCGGGTGTGGCAATGACGACCGCATCGGCCAGGCGATCGGCCAGGACCTGCTCGATCCCCGGCACCGCCACGGCACCTGGCGCCTTGTCGGCGACGGTGCGGGCGCGAGCGGCATCGATATCGACAACGGCCGAGACTTCGGCACCGACTATGCGGCGCGCAATGCGCTCGACATGATCGGATCCCATCAGGCCGGCCCCGACTACAGCGATACGAAGCTTCTTGCTCATATATCGACTTCCTAAGTATTTTCAATTGACCTGCCGGTCGAATTGACTGCATGCGCTGCCAGACCGGCAGAGGTTCAAACGAACGAGGCGAGTATGGGAGAGATGTTCAGGGCCAGCGGCGCGCTTGCCTGGCAAGCGGACGGGTCGGTTGCATGTCTCCGGTGGCTCGATCGGCTCTCTCACGGCCGTTTCGGACCGTAAGCCTCAAGACCTCATTCGATAGTTCAGTATCGAAGTTTAGAGACGCGCAATGCCGCCGCAACAACATTCGTGACCATAAATGGTCAGGACGAGCGGCATCGAATCGGCAACCACGCGATGACCATAAATGGTCAATCTTTCTGTTGATGGGCACGCGCCTGACCTCTTAATTTATGGACGAACGCGACGCAGTCCATGCAACGAACCGAGCCGGTCCGCCCTTGCCTGCGTCGAGAAAACAATGCTGGAGACACGTCCCCGCCCGCTACGCATTTGCGCTCGCAGGCGAGGCGATGAGGCGAGCAAATCGCGCCGACATCGCTTCGCGTCGCCTCCTTGCATTCATCCCTTTCCACCGCACGGATCATTCATGGGTCATATCAGGCTAACGATGGCGCAGGCACTCGTACGCTTTCTCGACAATCAGTATGTCGAGATCGACGGCGAGCGCATCAAGTTCGTCAAGGGCATCTTCACGATCTTCGGACACGGCAACGTATTGGGCCTTGGCCAGGCGCTCGAACAGGATCCCGGCCGGCTCGTCGTGCATCAGGGCCGCAACGAACAGGGCATGGCGCACGCGGCGATCGGCTTCGCCAAGCAACGGCGCCGCCGGCAGATCTATGCATGTACTTCTTCGGTCGGCCCGGGCGCGGCCAACATGGTGACGGCTGCCGCGACCGCCAGCGCCAACCGCATTCCGCTGTTGTTACTGCCGGGCGATGTGCATGCTGGACGCCAACCTGACCCGGTGCTTCAGCAGATCGAGCAGACGCACGACCTGTCGATCAGCACCAACGATGCGTTCCGTCCGGTCAGCAAATACTGGGATCGCATCGCACGCCCCGAGCAACTGATGAGCGCGTGTCTCAACGCGATGCGCGTGCTGACCGATCCTGCCGAATCCGGCGCGGTGGTTCTGGCGCTGCCGCAGGACGTGCAGGCCCAGGCCTACGACTACCCGGAAACCTTCCTCGCCGAGCGCGTGCACTACGTCGACCGCCGCCCCGCCGCGCCGGCATCGATCGCGCGCGCTGCCGCCCTTATCGCGCCGTCCACGCGCCCGCTGCTGATCTGCGGCGGCGGCGTACGCTACGCCGGCGCGGCCGCCGAGCTGCGCCGCTTCGCCGAGCGCTTCGACATCCCGGTCGCGCATACGCAGGCCGGCAAGGGCGCGCTGCCCTGGGACCATCCGCTCAATCTCGGTGGCATCGGAGAAACGGGCTCGCTGGCCGCCAACGAGATCGCGCGCCGCGCGGATCTCGTGATCGGCGTCGGCACGCGCTACACCGATTTCACGACCGCGTCGAAATGGTTGTTCCAGGATCCCGAGGTGCGGTTCGTCAACATCAACGTCAACGGCTTCGATGCGGGCAAGCTCGACGGTCTGTCGATTCAGGCCGATGCGAAGGCCGGCCTGAGCGCGCTCGGGGCCTCGCTGGACGAGGCAGGCTACCCGACCGGCCACCGGCATGGTTATCGCGAGGAGATCGCGCAGGCGGTCGCACGCCTGCGCGCCGAAGAGGAACGCCTGTTTGCCGTGACCTATGGCACCGACCACTTCGTGCCGGAAATCGACGACCACCTCGACCGCGCGGTACTCGATGAATTCGTACGCATGACCGGCTCGTCGCTGACCCAGTCACGCGTGCTCGGCGTGCTCGATCGCAAGCTGACCGAACACGACGTGGTGGTCGCCGCCGCGGGCAGCCTTCCCGGCGACCTGCAGCGCATCTGGCGCGCGAAAGGCGAGGACAGCTACCACGTCGAGTACGGCTATTCGTGCATGGGCTACGAAGTCAACGCCGCACTCGGCGTCAAGCTCGCACAGCCCGACAAGGACGTGTTTGCATTCGTCGGCGACGGCTCCTACATGATGCTGCACTCGGAACTCGTCACCTCGATACAGGAAGGCCGCAAGATCAACGTCCTGCTGTTCGACAACATGACCTTCGGCTGTATCAACAACCTGCAGATGGAACACGGGATGGGCAGTTTCGGCACCGAATTCCGGCACCGCAACGCCGACACGGGCCGGCTCGACGGCGCCTTCGTGCCCGTCGATTTCGCCGCCAATGCGGCGGCCTACGGCTGCAAGACCTACACGGCACGCAGCATCGAGGAACTGGAGGCCGCGCTCGATGACGCCCGCACGCAGCGCGTTTCCACCCTTATCGACATCAAGGTCTTGCCGAAGACGATGGTGCACAAGTACGCCTCCTGGTGGCACGTAGGCGTGCCGGAAGTCTCGACCAGCGAGCGTATCGAACGCGCCGCCGAACGCATGAAGGCCGCACTCGCCACCGCCCGCCGCTACTGACCCAACCGAATCGACCCGACGCGGAGCGCGCGCCCTGCCGCCCGCATTCCGTCTCACTCACCAGGAACCGACATGCGTATCGCACTTGACCCCTACATGTACCGCCATCTGCCGCTGCCCAAGATGGTCGAGAAAGTCGCCGAGCTCGGCTACAGCCACATCGAGCTTTCGCCCCGCGAAGACTTCCTGCCGTTCTACAAATACCCGCGGGTCGACAAGGCACGCATTCGCGAATTCAAGGCTGCGCTGCTCGATACCGGCGTGCAGTTGTCGTCGCTGCTGCCGCTGTATCACTGGGCCAGTCCGGACGAATCGCTGCGCGAGGCGGCGGTGCGCAACTGGAAGCGCGCGATCCAGGTAGCGGTCGAGATGGAGTGTCCGTTGATGAACACCGAATTCAGCGGCCAGTCCAATCATGCGCTCGCCAGCGAGAACCAGTTCATGCGCTCGATGGAGGAGCTGATGCCCGTGTTCGAACGCGAGCACATCAGCCTCGACATCCAGGCGCATCCCTACGATTTCTGCGAGCGCAACAACGAATCGGTCGACATCATCCGCGGCCTCGACAAACCCTGGCTCAACTATCTGTACGCGGTCCCGCACACCTACTTCTACGACGACGGCGTGGGCGACATCGCCGCGATGCTCGAGTATGCGAAGCCTAAGCTCACGCACCTGATCATCGCCGACACCTACAACCACCGCGCATCGTCGAACCTGCGCTACATCGTCAATCCCCCCGGCGTAACAGCCACCGTGCACCAGCATCTCGACATCGGCCAAGGTGAAATCGACTGGGACACGTTCTTTTCGAAGGTTCGCGAGATCGGCTTCGACGGCATCGCGACCGTAGCCGTGTTCGCGTGGGAAGACCGGGCCGACGAATCGAGCCGGATGATGCTGGAGACCGTCAAGCGCGGCCTCGGCCTCGCCTGACATCCGGCACCGCCCAACCGCTCATCCGCTCAGACTCAAGACGACAGGAAACCATCGTGCATACACCGACGCTCATGTCCGAACGCCAGTTCGACCTGATCTGCCTGGGACGGCTCGCCGTCGATCTCTACGGCCAACAGGTCGGCGCCCGCCTCGAGGACGTCACCAGCTTCGCCCGCTACCTCGGCGGTTCGTCCGCCAACATCGCCTTCGGCACGGCCCGGCTCGGGCTGAAATCGGCGATGCTTTCGCGGGTCGGCAACGACCACATGGGCCGCTTTCTCCTCGACGCGCTCAAGCAGGAAGGCTGCGACGTCAGCCAAGTCCGCCTCGACCCCGAACGCCTGACCGCGCTGGTCCTGCTCGGTCTCAAGGATCGAGACACGTTTCCGCTGGTGTTCTATCGCGAGAATTGCGCCGACATGGCGATCGACGAGCAGGACATCGACGAGTCGTTCATCGCGTCGAGCCGGGCGCTGCTGATCACTGGTACGCATTTCTCGACCGAGCGCGTACATCGCGCCAGCATGAAGGCGCTCGAATACGCACGACGTCACGACGTGCGAACGGTGCTCGACATCGACTACCGGCCCGTGCTGTGGGGCCTCACCGGCAAGGCGGACGGCGAAACGCGCTTCATCGCGGACGGCAGCGTCAGCCACCACCTGGGCGGCATCCTGCCGATGTTCGACCTGATCGTCGGCACCGAAGAGGAGTTCCGCATCGCCGGCGGCCATGACGACCTGATGGCTGCACTGCGTGTCGTTCGCGAGGCGACGCCCGCCACCCTTGTGGTCAAGCGCGGTCCGCTCGGATGCACGATACTCGACGGCGCGATTCCGGCGAGCATCGACGACGGCCGCCTGCACGCCGGCGTGCAGGTCGAGGTGCTAAACGTGCTCGGCGCCGGCGACGCCTTCATCTCCGGCTTTCTCAAAGGCTGGCTGACCGGCGCGGACGAAACCACCTGCTGCGCGTACGCCAACGCTTGCGGCGCGCTGGTGGTCTCGCGCCATGCGTGCGCGCCGGCCATGCCGACGCCGGCCGAGCTTGACTATTTCCTCACGAATTCGGCCCGCATGAGCCGCCCCGACCGTGATCCCGCGCTGAACCGCCTGCATCGTGTCAGCCCAAACCGCAAGTCGTGGGACGAGGTGCTCGGCTTTGCGTTCGACCACCGCGACCAGCTCGCGGAACTGGCGCGGCAAGCCGGTGCTGATGAAAAGCGGATCGGCACGCTCAAGCAGCTCTTCGTCGAAGCCGTCGCCGAGACCGAGGCCCAAATCGGCGGCCAAGGCAAGATGGCCGTGCTGATCGACGATCGCTTCGGACAGGATGCACTCAATACCGCCACCGGCCGCAACTGGTGGATCGGCCGACCCGTCGAACTGCCGGGCTCGAACCCGCTGCGCTTCGAACACGGACGGTCGACAGGATCAGCGCTCATTTCCTGGCCGCGCGAGCATATCGTGAAGTGCCTCGTTCAATATCATCCCGACGATGCTCTCGAGCATCGACTCGAACAGGAAGCGCAACTGCAGGCGCTCCAGCAGGCGGTATCAGTCAGCGGCCACGAACTGCTGCTTGAAGTGATCCCGCCCAAGGATCGCCCCGCATCGCCGGACGCCGTGGTGCGCGCGCTGGAACGCCTCTACGACTTGGGCATCCAGCCCGACTGGTGGAAGCTCGAATCGATGCCGACCGAGACCTGGCGCCGCATCGACGCACTGATCGAGGCGCGTGACCCGTATTGCCGCGGCGTCGTACTGCTCGGCCTGAACGCTCCGCTTGAAACGCTTGCGCAAGGCTTAATCGATGCTGCCGCCAGCCGAACCTGCCGCGGTTTCACGGTCGGCCGCTCGATCTTTTACGAATCGAGCCGTGCGTGGTTTGACGGCGAGATCGACGACGGCGAACTGATCCGCCGCGTGCGCGCGTCGTTCGAGACCCTGATTCGCATCTGGCGCCAGGCTCGCCCGCAACAGGAGGCAGCATGAGCAAACTGCTGATCAAGGGACGCGCAAGCGGACGCGATATCGTCACCGTCACGCCGGCCAGCGCCGGCTGGCGCCACGTCGGCTTCGCCGCCAAGCGGCTCGCCGCCGGCGAGCGACTCGCGATCGACACCGTCAACGACGAACTCTGCATCGTGGTGCTGACCGGCACCGTGACGATCACGACCGGCGATCGGGTCTGGCGCGACGTCGGCGGACGACGCAGTGTGTTCGAGGACCGCTCGCCCCATGCGGCCTACGTGCCGCCGGGCCGCAGCGTGTCGATCGATGCCGTCGACGCAGCCGAAATCGCGCTCTGCACGGCGCCAGCGACCGGCCGATACGAAGCCCGCCTGATCGAGCCCGCGTCGATCGCGCGATCGGTGCGCGGCAGCGGCACCAATACTCGCTACGTCTGCGATATCCTTCCGCAAACGGAACCAGCGGAAGGGCTGCTGGTGGTCGAGGTGGTGACGCCGGCCGGGCACGCGTCCAGCTATCCACCGCATAAGCACGACGTCGACGCAATCCCGGTCGAAAGCGTGCTGGAAGAGACCTACTACCATCGGCTCGACCCCGAGCAGGGGTTCGCGTTCCAGCGCGTCTATACCGATTCGCGCGACATCGACGAAGCCTATGCGGTCGAGAACCACGACGTGGTGATGGTGCCGCGAGGCTATCATCCGGTGGTCGCGCCGCACGGCTATCGCAGCTACTACCTCAACGTGATGGCGGGACCGAAGCGCGTCTGGCACTTCCGCAACGATCCGGCGCATGAATGGATGCTGGCGAAATAGTCGCCCAGGAAGTAGCGCCGGCCCCGCAAGGGGCCGGCTGGAATGCTTCACTGACAACGGCCGGCAGTGACAGGCAAAGCGATTCGGCCGCGCGCAGATCCATGCCCACTTGCCGCCGCCATTCAATCGTCGGGGGAAAGATAGGGGCTGCGTCGAACGTTCGCTGCGCAGAAAACGCCGAACTCGACTGGCCCGATCGGTGGCGTGGTCTCAAGCACCCCGCAACCGTACAGCAGGTGCTGCAACGCGGAAATCACCTGCGCGTCGGGATTCTGGTCGATCACGATATCCATCGTGCCTTCGTCGATATAGGCGCGGTGCTCGTCCAGCATCTCGTGACCGATCCACACCACCTTGCCGGCCACGTCGAATTCCCTGAGCGCCGCGGCGATGCCCGCCGAACCATAACCGCTGTTGTAGATGCCGACCAAATCGCCCTGCTTCAGCGCAGGCAACACCGCGCGATAACACGCATCGGCGTTGTCGAGCGTCTCGATCTCGACGCCCTGATACTCGAGCTCGGTTTCGGCCCCCTCGAGCGCCACGCGAAAACCGGCGATCCGGTCGCGGTGCGCGCCAAAACTGCGGCTTCCGCAAAGCTTGAGCACACGCCCGGCCCGCTTGGCGAGCCGCCCGATGAAGTAGCCTGCGGTGCGGCCAGCGCCCACGTTGTCGATCCCGGCGAAGTGGGCACGCGAAATCTCGCTGATATCGGTCATCAAGGTGACGACCGTTTCGCCTCGATCGATCGCCTCGCTCAGCGCCGCGCGCACCGGCGCCGTGTCACGCGTCGTGATGATCATCCCGGCGCGGCGGTACCGGCAGTTGCTGATCGCGTCGACCACCGCCCGGTCCGACTCGGGAAGAATCAGCCGATGCAGGACGATGCGCTTGTCGAGGATCTGGGCCGAACGTTGCAGCGCCGCATTCAGGCGGCGGAAAAACGGCGTGTCGCCGTGCGAAAGCAGCACGTCGATATGAATCAGGCCATGCCGGCTGTCCGGCAGCACGCGGCGCACGCCCAGCCGGCGCGCCGCCGCGATTACGCGCTCGCGCGCCGACTCCGAAACACTGCCCCGTTCGTTGAGGACGCGATTGACCGTGGCCTCGCTGACGCCCGCCTCGGCCGCTATTTCGACAAACCGTGCATCGCGCTTACGCCTCGTGCCAGCCGGGGGCACGACAGGATCCTCGCTCATCGTGCCTGCTCCGCGCCGCCGTACAGGCTGCGGAAATGCGCCTCGATCTCCTCGAGGCTGCGCCCCCTCGTTTCGGGCAGGTTGCGCCAGATGAACGCAATCGACACCATGCCGATGACAAAGAATACGAAGAACGTGCTTGAAATGCCGACATAGGCGACCAGCGACGGGAAGCTCAGCCCGAGCACGAAATTGACCATCCACAGCACGCAACCGGCTACGCCCACTGCGAAGCCGCGAATATGCAGCGGAAACAGTTCGGCCAGCAACACCCAGCATACCGGTGCGATCAGCGCCTGCATGAAGCCGAGGAAACACGCCATGGCGACCAGAATCAGGCACGCACGCAGGAACGATACCGGCAGGAACTGGGAGAACAAGCCGATCATCAGCAAGGATAGCGTCGTACCGCTCAGGCCGAGCAGGAACATCGGTCGGCGACCGATCTTGCCGAGCACCTGGATGCCGACCAAGGTCGCCACGACCGAGATCACCCCGTTCGCCACATTGCCGATCAGTGCCGTCTCCCGTCCAAAGCCGGAATTCGTCAGGATCTGCGTACCGTAGAACATGATCGAATTTACTCCGGTCGCCTGCATGACGATGGCAATCCCGATCCCGACCCAGAAGACATGGCGGACCCAGGGCGCCGACAAGCCCGGCCCGGTGCGAAGGGCCGGATGGGCGTGGCGGTGCTCGGCGTTGCGAATCGAATCGAACTCCTGCTGAGCTGACTGGAAGTCGCGCACCTGCTGCAATACTTTCCAAGCTGCGTGCAGTTTGCCCTTCGAGGCCAGCCAGCGCGGGCTTTCCGGCATCACCAGCATGCCGAACCACAGCCCGACCGCCGGCAACGTCGCGACGGCCAGCATCCAGCGCCAGATGCCATGGTCGCTACCCCACAGGCTGCCCATCGTCGCATTGACGATGAATGCGATCATTTGGCCGGAGACGATCATCAGCTCGTTTTGCGTGATGATCTGCCCACGAAGATGCACGGGCGCCAGTTCGGCCAGGTAGGTCGGTACGCAGATCGATGCCCCCCCCACCGCGATGCCCAGCACGAATCGCGCGGCAATCAGCATCGAAACGGTCGGGGCGAAAGTACATGACAACGCGCCCCCAAGGAACAGGACCGCCAGGATCATGATGCTCATCCGGCGCCCGTAGCGGTCCGCTACCAGGCCCGAAGCCACCGAGCCGATCACGGCGCCGAGCAGCAGAGAACTGGTCACGAGCCCCTCGGTCAGCGGCGTGAGCCCGAGATCCTGGGTCATGTACGCCAGCGCGCCATTGATGACCCCAGTGTCATAGCCGAACAGCAGGCCACCGAGAGTCGCGATCATTGCGATGAACCGCATCGACCGGCGCGCCTGAAGGGGCTGAGCCGCCGCGGACTGAGTGGGTTCGCCGGACGTGAGCGGCTCACAGACTTCCTGCATCAGTGTCTCCATCATTTATATGATTCATCGACTCGGCTTGCCTGCGATCACTGCCTGCGCCGCAGGTCGAGGGGGCCGTAATACACCGCAAGAATGCGACAACATCCGCGTCGATCCGATCGTTCGCGCGGATCACTGCCGGGCATCGCGCCGGAAGCTAATTGTGTGCTCGATCGATACTCGGGCGGCAGGCTCGAAGTCGCGAATTGACGCGCGCACAATCTCTATCCTATGCGTTGCCGGGTAAAATCATCCAATGTTTGGCCATGCGATGCAAATGCTGCACGATCACTGCTTGACTGGCTCAAAAGTAGACAAAGCGGGATGAGTGTGCAACGCGAACGTTGACCATTTTTGGTCAAGTCTCCGGCGACCGATCTATCTGTTAGCTGGACCATGCCGCAACGTGTAGTATACGGTTTGCTTCGCGCTGCCCCCCAATTCCACCAATCAGAACCCAAACACGCGCGGGACCACCGTCGCGTAAGTGAAAATGGGGGATTGATCGAGGATGTCGCTCCGCTTGGAAAGCCCATCTAAAGTCCAAGCAATCTCTTATAATTGAATTGAATTGAATTGCAATGCAATGCAATGCAATGCAATGCAATGCATCGCAATGCATCGCAATGCACCAAACATTATTGTCTACGCAATTTTAATACTCATCCCGTATATTCCGATTATTTCTTATAACCTCTTCGCAACCACAAGTTGCCACTGCGACACACGGCTTGCAAGTTGGCCAATGAACTGCCGCGAGATTCGATTCTGCCTGGCGCTCCACAATGCTTTTATCTGGGTACTATCGTCGCTAGAATTGAGCGCAGCCTGCGAGATTCTTGACGGAATACGATGGACCGAAAAGCCGCCTTGTCAAAGCGGCGGCAAGCTTGATCTGGCTACGACCCTGCACATTAAAGCACTGTGCGTCTCGGATGTGCTCTACCACTCCCGAGCATTATCAAACTGTTTTCCAGTACTATGGCCAAATCAGTTCCAACATCGCGACGACCACGCTGCCCTAAGTCGCTGGGTAACGCTTCGCGAATATCGGGCATCCGGCGGCCTTTTCCTCAAAGTTTCTAACGCTCCAGTCGCGCTTAAACGAACCCGTGTATCTCGAGTGACTATGCTCGATGCGGGGAAATAATACGGCTACTTCATCGGGAAACGCCGTTCATTGCGCGACGCTGCGTCCGAGTGTTGACGCCTTCTTGAAGAGTAGGAAACTCATTGTCAATAGCGCACTGCCCATGCCGACAGCAAGCGGGAAACGCCAGTCGACTTGAGGCATGACTTGCGGTAGGAGCCCTACGGCAAGTGCGGGGATTGCATGGAGGCGGGTCATACGTAGCATTACAATGCCGAATAGTGTAGCCAGCAACGTCGAGATGACGCCCGGACCAAAAGTCGCCAGCGCTGCGACGCCGACTACCGCTGCGAGCGTACACACCGCCGGCAACAATGCGGGCCGCTGCGCCCAGGGACAGACGTTCGCATGCGCGAACATTTCGAAGGCGATGACGACGAGCGGCGGGAAGAGCAACATCTTCATTCCGGTCGCTTTTGAAAGAAGGTATGTTGTGCTGAGGAATAGTGCGAAGAACGGTGCCCACACAAATTGGTCGGGTAATGCTTCAAGTTCGTTTTTGAGCTGATCGTCGACGCTCGGCGCCAAATGTGATGCTGCGGTGTCGAAGACGATCCGATAGACTGCAGCCAGCACGGCGAGCATCCCAGTGCCGATCAGGATCGAGATCGGATACCACCAGCTTCTCTCGCCGAGCGACAGCGCGAGAATGCAGGACGAGATTGCAGGTGCAACGGGCGAGCGCATAACCCTCAGGATTGCGATCGCTCCCACGATGCAAATCGCAATCGATGCCGCAGAATACGGCAAATGACGGCTGACAAACACACCCAGCATGGCAGTCACCGCCGGAGTGAGCGTAAGCATCAAGGGGGCGCGGGCCCAAGTGCCATGCGGCCGAACGAATACGTCATAGGACAGCGCGGCAAGCTCGGGAAAAAGGAGAGAAGCCATACCGGCCGCCGAGGCAACTTCGGCGACTCCGCCCATGAAACAGAGCGTGATGAGCACGGCTGAGATTGCGAGGCGTGATTCGGAATTTCTCATAAGCAGGACCTATATGCAGTGGACAGCGGACGCAGCGTCGAAACACACTAAACCTTCCCACCGTGGGAAGGTCAACCGAATTGGTCAAGTTTCGCGGCGGCGCGACCCGCATTGGTCACCTGTGAGCGTGGAGCCCATTCAGTCTTGACGTTGTGAGTTTCCGGTTTCGCCAACGATCGGAAGGCATGCAGTGCATGTGTATCATTGCCAGCGTGCAGTGGAGTTGTCCCATTAACTCAGGACACGCGGACGCCGTTAGATTGATGGCACCGCAGCCCGCCTGAACTCGCGAGGCGAGCGGTATTTCCCATTCACCACCTGAGTACGCGCCGGCGAACAGATAGTTTCGGCGCATATGCCAACGTTGGCATAATCGCAAAAATTGGCTGTTCGCAGGATAGCCGCGTGTGGGTCAGCGCGCGGCCACCATCATGAGTTTGAACAGTTCCACGCAACTGAACGGACTCGATCCAGGGGCCCATCGGAAGGACGTCTTGACAAGCTTGCCGCCACACAAGGTCAGCGACATCGACGCGTAACTGCCACATCGCTGCGCGCCTCTCCCGACCACCGCTTAAACTCGCTCGGCCAGACGAGTTGGCTGCCCGCCTCCGTTCGACATACGCGTGAACACTGCCAACTCGCTTCTTGTCAGTGTCCTCTTGGGAAGCACAGCGTAGTCATGGGTGGCATCGTGTCGTCCTTCAAATATGACGATAGCGTACTCGCAATGACATCGTGCCACCGCCGCGGTCTGTTGGATCCGCCAATTCGACCCGGAGCACACAAATAGCAATGCGAGCGCCGAATATAGAAGTTCGCGTGCCCGATGATCAATTAAGGTCTTGCCGAATGCCAGGCGTTGTTGAGAAGGCCGTCTCCTGTCATATCACCGGGCCTGGCGTCCTTTGCCCAGTAGTACAGCGGACGTCCCATATAAGCCCATTGCTTGCCACCATCGTCGCGGACGATCACACTCCAGGGACCAAATGGCGCATCACTAGTGGACACGATCAGCGGCGGCCAGTTCTTGGAACACAGGCCATTGCACATGCTCTTGCCCGAACCAGCCGAGTCTTTGTCGAAGACGTAGAGCGTCATACGGTTCGGGCCGACCAGAACGCCGTTCATGCTAGTGGCAGGTTCAGAAGTAACTGACGCTGTCGTACAAGCTGCCAGCAGTACGATGGAAAGAAGTACGAGGGAAGCGGTGCGGGTCATGTTGTCTCTCCTTAGGCGGTCGGATGCAGAATAGCTCTGAGGTTGATTCCATTGCTTGCGGATCAATGCACATTTTCGCGCACCATCAGCTTGCTCGTCACCGACTTGACTCCCGGCACCTTTTCCGCCGCCATCATTGCCTGATTCTCCTGCTGTTGATCATCAATGAAACCGGCGAGTGTAACCTGACCCGTCGCAGCAATACCAAACACAACGATTTCAGTACCCGCCAGTCCCTTTGTCTTAAAGATCGCCTGACGCACTTTCTTTGAGAACTGCCGGTTCGCTGCGCGCTCGATCTTCTTCGACGCGTGCGACCATGACGCAGCCGTTGCCGACATGCCGCTGACCTTCGTGGCCGGTTCGGCTGTCTGACTTTGCGCGTGCGCGCCCAGTGAAAATACCGCAGCCACGACGTACATCATCATTCTGTAACTCGTCTTCATGGATTCCCTCTCATTGGCAATGAATGCTCGAATGTTGCTGGATATGTCAGCGCGACGTCCACCGTCCCCTATTAGCTGGATTGCGATTTCAGTTACACTAACTTCTTCTCAGCGGTCGCCGTTCCCGGCGACCATCAATAGAAACTTCTTACTTCCGACAACGATGCGTGTACCTGCATTCAACAATCGTCGGCAACTCAACCGGCTCGCCACGATCAATCGACAAAGCTAGTCTTACATACTGCGCTTCCGACCACGCAAGCGGCGTAGCGGAAGTGCTGCCAGTCCCAGGCACAAATCCAGGCTGGCCAGACGGAGCATTGAAATCCCATACCTGTTCAGGAATCATCAGGCCGTCATTCGCCGCAGCCCCCATCGCAGCAAGTTGCAAGCGCGCACCATTGGCGTCATTTGCGAGGAGATCATATTCGCCACGCTCACCGGCGAATATGGGCCAGATCCGACCGATTGTCATCTGACTCCCCGCAGCAAAGGCCATACCGTTAAATTCGCTTCCATCCCGTTGTTCTCCATAACCATCAAAGTTATAGCGATGCCAGAACTTGCCGTTCGGCGTCTCCACACCGAGCTGGCCATCAACGACCGTCAGCGTATTCCTGATAATCGGATCGTCTGCGCGCTTCACACCAAGCCGTACCAGCTCGAGAAAGCTCGGATCGACAACTGCCCGTTGGTCGACATTACTAGGCCCACTGTTTCTGACGTCATATGCCGTGCTGGCGTCAGGCTTTCCGTCCTTGGTCAAGCGCAAGTAGTACGGTCGAACGGAATACGGGCCGGAATGTGTGACCGTCCACGACTCAACACTCCGCTGCCATGTGTCGGCCAGCGTCGCATAGGTGTTCGTCGATGCTGCGTCGCCATTTTTTCGCGCGATATCGGAAGCACAAGTAAGCGCCGCGATCTCGGCTGCGATCGTTGCCGGCGAATACCCGCTCTGCTCCTCCCAGCGTTCCTGTTGGGTGGTAGGCCCATATGCGACAATGAAGTCGGCAGCCTTCTTTACGTGATTGAGATATGTCGCGTTGTCGAATCGGCCAAGTTGCCAAGCAAGGATGATCGGGAACGCGACCTGGTCAACTTGCAGGCCGGTCCAGCGCGGCGTTCCATCAACCTGAGAATTTTGTGGAAATGAACCGTCTGCCTTTTGTTGCGAATTGAACAGCCACGTCATCGCACGCTCGGCTGCCCCCCGGTCGCCAGCAGCGAGCAACGAAGTAGCCATCTGGTAGAGATCGCGAGCCCAGACTAGGTGATATGCGCCCGACGGATCTCGATGACCGAATACCCACGGCATAGAGGGCGAAGCGACGAAGGCGCCTCTGTAGGTCTTATCCTCGTGTGCAGCCAAGGCCATCAACGCTGAATTGTATACCTCGGGTTTATCTCGTACGCTTTCGGGAGTCGGTCTGAGCGATCGGAGGTAAGCGTCCCAGCCCTCAGCATAGGCCGCCGCGATCGGCGTAAAACCAACTGTGAGCGACTTCTGCGCATTCATTTCAGCCTGTGACGAAGTTTCGCCGAAACCGATCGCCAGTGTGATGTGCCTGTGCTTCACACCGTCGAGTACGGTCTGTCCGGTTTGTACGACGTTGCCCTGCGCGGCCGATGCGTAGGTCCAATCCATACGTAGATGGCCGCTCACATCCTGCCAGCCGTCACTCGTTCCTAGGTAACCATTCGAAGTACGCGTGAATCGCGGGCTCGCCGAGAAAGCGGTCGCAACATTGCCGTTGTTTGCCACGAGCACGCCATCGAACGTTCCGCCGGCTGTGTTGGCCAGACTGTTACCCGGCCCCGGATTGAGCAACGCATACACTTGATAGGGGCGGCCGTCTAGTGACTCAAAATCTACGTCTACAAGCAATGTCGATCGGGACGGGTCCGTGGTGAACGTTTTCGTGAGGCGATACCGTCCGCTACTTGACAGCCCGATCTGGCGATAAGTGAGGCTATGCTGATTGACCAGTTCCGTCCGGTGCTGCGCACCAGTACTTTCGCGCTCCGCGAAGGTCCGACCGTCCGACACGACGAACTGCAGGTCGCGAATGCTGGGAGTATCGAGGCGGGGGTAGTAGACTTCGTTGAGGCCGTCGCTTCCGATAGTGAACCAGACCTTGCTCTCAGTCGTGGTTGAGGTACCAAACCCGTGCTTGTTGGCGGGAGTCCATGCACCGACTACACCCGGTGCGCCAGGCGCAGCACTTTGAGCATGAGCTGCGTTCAATCCGAACAGCGCCCCGATTAAAGCGGCCGTAAAAATATGAACTCGCATAACCACTCCATGTTTCCAAGTTAAATGATTCGTGCAATACAATTCCCACAAAATCACCAAACAAACATTAGTAGTCCAAATTAAATACGTGCAACCAAATTTTGTTTCCCATAAATAAATGACTGATTGACCACCTCAAAAGATATTCAACACGCTGTCCCCTATGGTCAGCCATCTGGCGGCGACGTGTTTCCTAGAATAGCCGCCGCGCACAGCACCGCGATCATGACAACAGCTTCCACAGTTAAGATCCTGTTGAAGTTCCTCTGAGCGCATCGGAACGATTCACTACCACTGGCAGCAGCCTTCAGGCGTGGTAGATATTTCGTTCTATTGAGGAATCCCAGTAACACTGAAAACGCGACCAAAGCGAGCTTGAATATCAGTACGCGACCATACCAAGAATCTCGCGATGGCAAACAGGACAAGCTTGAATTGCTTGCAGTGCAGTACGCCCCCGTCAGAACGACCACACCTAGCGCAATTGTCGCCAACTGTGACAGCCGCACGCAGAACATGCGACGGACGGCCACTGCTGACAATGAATTTCCCACTCCGTGCACAATGCGGGTCGCGAACGTCACACTGCCAGCCCACAACGCTGTTGCGAAAAGATGCGTCGCGTAAACCGCCTCACCTCGCGTGAAGTCACCAGCGTCAGCCGCATGGCTTGCGGCTGACTTGCCGGACGAGTAGATAATTGCCCCAGCAAGCGCGCCTAGCCACGCCAATCCCGTTGTTCGTGTGCCAGCGAGGATTGCAAGGATTACGCCGGAAAAGCATACGGCCCACGCGATACCATAATGAGATTGCGCCATCACAATAGCTATTTCCGGGCCCGCCTCACTAATTGGTTTGCCGCGCATCGCCGCGGACTGAAACCACAAGTTCAGAACGAGCGCCACTGCAAGGCTGCATAACGCCCCCATGCGCCATCGAGCCGGCTCCGTCTGCAACAACCGTCCCCATTGCCCAAGTAGCGCTTCGCAAGCAAGTGCTCCCAAAACAACCGCGAACAGCAGGTCTTGCACTACTGCGAAACCAATCTGTACGATGAGGTGCATAGCATTTACTTGACAGTGAACGTATATTGGCCTTGCCTATGGTGCCCATCAGCGGCTACTGCCACCCACATCACTGTGTACCTGCCCATTGCCAGAGGCTTCAGTTGTGCGGAGATGCGCTTCGGATTCGCAGAATCAACAACCGCTTGTCCGCTATTCATAGAAACCCCGTGGGCGTCCATCACCGTGACTGAACTAAAGGCCGGCTCAAGGCGCTCATCAAAATCAATAGTCACATCCTTGGTTCCCACGCTCACTGCTGCAGATCCAGACGGAAACTGATGGACTGGGTGGATGTGCGCGTGGGCCAGGTGCGCACAAACAAGTGCGACTACCCCAACGAGGATGCGAACGACTAGAACGTTCATAATGGAATTCTTCACGATCATAAATGGTCTACGGTAAGTTCGGAATTCAGCAAGCTGTCTCGGACCGCAACGCAATCGCGCCGGCGGCCAGTCTATGGTTGCATTTGTCAACTGGATTTCGTACTCGGGGAATAGAGACTTATCCAGTTTCGTTGGCGTGACATCGTTGAGAAATAGGTGCGCGTTCTGATCAATCGAGCCAATCAGCACCCTCATCAGGCCTTGCCGCTGACAACATACGCAGCATGTAACTCGTTTAGCCTGAATACCCCGTGATCGCGCCTTCATCCTCCGACGTGGGCACCCAAACACCCAAATAGCCGTGGATTTGCGGCGTCGACGATCCAACGACGTGTACGGTCAGCACCCCACGTGAATCGGACTGAATGCGTTCGGGCCACTGGCCGAACAAGTTCGAGAAGATCTGGTTCGCGTGCAGCATGCCCATGTTGATCTGGATCGTCGTACTTGTGGCCGGATTGTCGCCTACCACTGTTGCAACGCCCGTATGTCGGTCAGTACCGATACGTACGCTCGCCACTAGATCCTGCCCCGCCACGTTGGGAGATGTGTTGGTCTGGTAGTAGGTAACAATCTGCGCACCCGATACGTACTTTTGCCGAATCATTAGCAAGCGAACGATTGCATCGTAGTATGGCGTCTTCACCGACGTGTACCCCTTGTCGCTCTCATACATGTCGCCATAGAAAACCGTCGGTACAGTATCTTTGTTGGTCAGCATCACAGCGTATGCAGCAGGAACGTTATAAGGTGCGTACTGCTTAGCGCTCAGCCTGCGATCGTTGTCGTAGATCCTCATCTGCGCAACTTGTTGTGCTGCGTCGACCGTTAAACCATTAATCTCAGTCGGTGGTACAGGAATACTTGAGATAACGGTATGTTCCAGATCGTGATTCGTGACGAACGACCAGTTGGGAATCGCTTCACCGACACCCAAGCGCGCCTGACCGACAATCGACTTTGTGAACACGTCGCTAAGCGGCTCACTTGGATTTGCTTGCCCCAACGTGTTGTACATCGCATCGTACAGCGTTGTATCGTATGCTAGTTGCCCATTTCGATTGCTGTTCTCCAAGGCAATCTGAGGATTCCCGAAACGGAGGTTCTGGTACGACTCGATTACGCTGAGATGTTTGTCCATCTCCTGGCTGTACCGCGCCGACATCATCTCCGCCGACTGTCTCATGATTTCGGTACTGTAGTGATCCGCAGCATCGAACCGGAATCCGTCGAAGTGGTACTTGTCGAGCAAGAAGCGTTGCCAGTTAAGCGTTTCCGCCTGTACGACGCTGTTGCTGTTGTCGATATCCGTACCGAGGAGAAACTCGAAGCGCATCACGTTCTTGCCAACATCTCCATTGTCGGACTTGTTGAAGCGAAACGCCCAGATACCTCCCTCCGAAGTCGCCGAGTATCCTGGCTGCAACGCAAGGTAAGCCTTTGTCGCAGCGGATACTGCACCGGTGTCGCCATTGACGATACTCTGGCGCACCGCATCATCGGTGCCTCCAGGAAAGCCATGCGTTCGCATGTACTCGAGATAGCGTTGGGTCGTCGAATTCCGGTGGGGATCGACGTAGTATAGTAGATACGATCGATAAGCCGGAATCGCCGTGGTCGTACCTTTCACTGCATAGCCGCCGTCTACAGATAGATACGAGTCGATCGTATTGAGTTCGCCGAGCTTCGCAGCGTCAGTGCTGGCCAGCCAGGTTGGCAGATGATTGCGTGCGTCGCCCGGGCCGTAGTACCGATAGGGCGCTCCGGCACCGTCGATCATGATTCGATCGAGGCCAATCCCCTGCGGCGAGGTACCGTTTTCATACATCGCGCTCCACTGCTTGATTAACCCATACTTCCTCTGCCCAAGGCCGCCCCCTTTTGTATATCCGGGATAGAAAATGTTAGCTACCGTAGGACTGCTCGGAATCCCGAATCGGTCCACGGCACTGGCACTAACCACCTCGCGTTCCGACAGGAATATCTGGTTCGGAACGATGTCCACGATCGCATTAATATGTTGCCGATGCATGCTCTCGATGGCCTCATGCAATTCAGAGCTCGTACCATACTTCGTCGCGATTGCATTGTTACGCCCCTGTGGAAACTCTCCAAGATCATAGCGGTCAATCACAGCGTATCCTTCGCCGAATCGTCCGTCGTCGAGTGCGTGGTATGGTGGAGCAAACCATACATCGGTAATACCAAGCCTGCGGAGCTCCGGCGCTTGATGTGCGAGCGTTCGATACGCCGTCCCATCGTACGGCTGATAGAACGCGAAATCTTGGTAGATGACGTGCCTGTCAAGGGCCGGGCTCGACACGAAGATCGGACCATTGCTCGCGCCAAGAGCAAGGGCGGTGAACGATACCAACAATCCAGCAACCAACGGCGCCGTCATATTTGTAGTATGACTCATCTTCAACTCCGAAAACTAGAACATCGTCTTGTGACGATCGTTAACTCGAACCAACATAGAGGAACGGCATTCCGTCGAGACCGCCGAGACTTTTGTTGTGTACCTCACGCAGCAGGCTTTTTACCTACCCGCTCAAACGGTCGGCAACGTGCCTCCCAGAATGGTCACGACGCAAATCACTGCCATTTCAGTCAATTAATCTCCCACTCCGCTCAACACTCGGGCAGTAATCTGTATGTTAGACGCTTCTAACAACGTCGCCGAATAATCAGAGTGGTGAACTTGCACTATATTTAATATATACAATAGAGGAAAGTTCACCGCTCACTCAATAAAATTTCTACAAGTCACCATTCACGTGAAATCGACGGATGTCAATTTCTGGCAACTCCGTTTGAGGCATGCTCCTTTTCAGGGCTGCCCCACGCTTAATTCAACATCTTTTGTCAACGCAGACGCATCTCGAGACCCCCCTCCCACATTGAGCTTGTAGATGCCTGGGTTGACCTGCCATGCGTGATCGTCGACATTCCACGTGGCAAAACGTGCGACTGGAATCGCCAAGGTAATTTCCTTCGTCTGCCCCGGCGCTAGGAATACTTTCGCCCATCCAACCAGTCGCTGCGGTGGTTCCCCCAGCCCCGAAGGCAACTGCGCGTAGACCTGCGCCACTTCCGCACCCGCACGTGCACCTGTGTTCTTCAATGTGAATTTCACAGTGACATTATTCGATAAATCGGCTCGAATTTTGAGTTTTGAATAAGAAAAATTCGTGTATGAAAGTCCGAATCCGAACGGGAAAAGTGGCTTGATATCATTGGCGTCATACCATCGGTATCCCATCAACAGGTCTTCGCGATATTTTACGTCCAACTCGGTACGACTAACCGCCTTTTGGGGGAGATCCGAGTCTTGCTGCGGGAACGTTATCGGCAATTTTCCCGACGGGTTTACATCGCCAAATATCACATCTGCGATCGCTTGCCCGCCCTGTACGCCAGGGAACCAGGCTTCCAAGACACCATGTACGTTGGGGAGCCATGGCATCAACACCGGACTTCCGTTTTGCAGAACCACAATCACTCGTTTGGCCTTCGCAGCGACAGCGGTGATAAGAGCGTTCTGATCATACTCAGCGCTGATCGGAGTCGACTTGCTGTCGGGCAATGCAAGACTTCTGAGATCCCGCGCCTCAGCTTCCCACTGTGTTGCAAATACGATCGCCACATCAGCACGCGCAGCCGCGTTGGCGGCAGACATCGCATCAATTCCGTCGTAGTAGGTAACTTTCGCGTTTGGTACCTTCGCCTTGATTGCGTCAAGGGGCGGCGACTTATACCAGATCGCACATCCCCCCATAGGCGTGTTTACGTAATACTGGCAATTCGCGACCGCGTTGCCATTCGACGCTGGAACATTGGCAGAACCGCCGCCGGAGAGAACACCCGAATCAGCACGTCCGCCAATGACAACGATAGATGATAGTTCGCGAGAATTCAGTGGAAGTACCGGCTGCCGAGCACTGGAAGGTACCGCATTTTTCAACAGCACAAGTGATTGCCGTGCAAACGATAGCGCGTCGGCGTTTCCGGCAGCGGTGTCTACTTTGCCGTTCGGCTTCGGGGGATCGTCCATCACGCCAGTACCGATTAGCACAGCCAACTTTCGTCGAACCATGTCGTCTAGACGGGATGTCGGTACCGTTCCGGAAGAAACCGCCTCCTTCAGTTTTGAACTGAAACGCGATACGAAGATAGGAACCTTCTTCTCTACGTCTACACCCACCTCCCCAGGCTGCTCCTCGTCAAGTCCGGCATTGGCAGCAGCAACGGTGCTATGTGTCGCCCCCCAATCTGATTGAACGACGCCTTTGAAACCCCACTCGTTCTTTAGAACCGTATTGAGCAAGTACGGATTCTCGCAAGCATAAATTCCATTTACGAGATTGTATGAACACATTACGTTTCCTGGGTGTCCCTCCTTCACCGCAATTTCGAACGCAAGCAATTCTGTCTCGCGCATCGTACGTTCGTCACCAATGGAGTTGCTCTTCATCCGGTTCGTTTCCTGGCCGTTCAACGCGAAATGCTTGATCGTTGCGATAACCTTCTGAGACTGAACCCCTCTCGTCATCGCCGCGCCCATCGTTCCCGCGAGGACGGGATCTTCCCCCATGTATTCGAACGTTCTGCCGCTACGCGGTTCGCGTGCAAGATTGATACCGCCATTGAGCGCTTCTGCATACCCGAGTGCCCGAAGTTCCTTCGCGACCCTGGCACCGTAGGCTGCCGCAACTGCTTCGTCCCACGTCGCAGCTAATGCTATGGGTGCTGGCAGCGCAGTTGCCCCTGATCCTTTCACACTAACGCCAGCGGCCGCGTCAGCACTTGCGATCGACGGAATGCCAAGCCGCGGGATACCGGGAATATAACCGGCACCTTTCGCCCATACCGGGAATGGTCCGCCCATACCCAGATTCGGTATCCCAATACCATGAACAAGTTGAATCTTTTCGTCGAGTGTCATTTTTGAGACAAGAGCCGACGCTCTTGCATCACCCGCGGCACCGAACGGAGACGAGTCGACCCGGCTTCCTAAGGCACT
Source organism: Burkholderia sp. BCC1640 (assembly GCF_902833125.1). Taxonomy (NCBI): domain Bacteria; kingdom Pseudomonadati; phylum Pseudomonadota; class Betaproteobacteria; order Burkholderiales; family Burkholderiaceae; genus Burkholderia; species Burkholderia sp. BCC1640. Next base: position 89,961 of record NZ_CADFEF010000030.1, read on the forward strand.
TGACGCAAGGAATGCCGTGAGCGGACAAATCCCTGCGAGCGCCAGATATCGAACTGCTTTTTTCAAGTTACTTCCCCATAGCCAAACACACCCAGACTGTCGAAAACGTCGGTCAACTTCAATTCTGATTTCTATCCAATCCGAAGCCAGCGTTGACCCAATTCGACATCCTTGTTCAGTCACCGAACTTTGATCAGAATCGATGCTGAATACCCAGCGCCACGACTAGTTGCCGACGAGTGCTAGATTGCCCAGTGTTGAGAATCTGGGCCTTCGCGTTCCTACCTTGTTGACCGATCGCAATGAGATAAATCAACGTACGCTTAGACAGCAGATACTGTGCTCCGACATTTAACTGATCCCAGCCAGGATCGGGAGTCGCTGAAGTCACACCTGAATATGCGCCATTCGTACGGATATATGCCACCTGCGCGATCCAAGCCGGCGTTACTTGCCATGCGACATTAGCCTCATAGTTGTCGAGCGAAAGCCCGGTCCCGTCGAGATAGCGATACTGAACTTTCGAATACAGACCATTGAGCGTGACTGGTCCGATCTGATATGAAGCGCCGGCGAGCCAAATCCGCTCACGCTCAACATTCGCGCCGCTAGTTACGCTTTTTGTGAACATACTCACATAATCGTCGGCTGTCCCACCTCCGGAAGTTCCCACAGCACCTCCTGGCTGGGAGTCCGGATGATTGAGTTGAATGAAGCCTAATGCTGAGGAAAAGGGCCCATGGCTGTACGTAGCGCCAAATGCAATTGCCCGATTGTTCGCGAATCCCGACGAAGGTCCGGATCCCCCCCCCTGATTACTGAATCCGTACGTAGTGCCGAGAGTCAATCCGTACCACGTCGGACTCACATATTTGGCAGCATTGCTCGTTTTGAACGACCCATTTGTATTATCTGAGTCGCCGATATGGGCCCACGTCCCATTAGTCGCGAATCCAGAAACGAAGTCGATTGTGGTGTCATACTGTCGCCCTAGCGTCAAAGTACCGAATCGATCGTTACTCAGACCAACGTAGGCAACATTAAACCCACGTCCCGGATCGCGACCGTTCTGAACGCTGAACGGATGTATCAGACGAAATACCGTCCGATTCCCGCCCCCTATATCTTCAACACCTGACAAGATCCAGCGGCTTGGTGTAAGCGCCCCATTCATCGTTGACCAACTCGCATGGCCACCATTGTTATTCGTATAAAGAAATCCAGTGTCAATAGTACCGGACAGCGTAACACTCCCCTGAGCGCTCGCACCAATCGGGATTGCTCCGGCGACACAAGCCAGCATCACGCCAGATGCGAAGTTTCGTGACTTCATTTTACCTCCAACCCTGTTCACAGTGTAATAATCGGCGCCGAGTGATGCGCCACATAAATTTTTTGTTATTTAAATAAATCTCTAAAATAAATTGCAAAGCAAAATCTACCGCGAACCCTCGCGTTACCCAGAGAAATCCAAATCAATAAATATTCATATAGTAGTTTTATTTTTTATCTGACCACAGGTATTTCATTTGCGTGACCGATGAACTGGTCACGCACAGCCGTCCCACTCTTCACATGAGATCAACGCTTGATATTTATAGTTACCTGATCGAATCCTCCAACTGTTTTGAGTATGTCGTTGCTGCCTTCGTATCGCCAGCCTTCTCAGCACTCTGTATCGCTCCGACAAGAGAGCGGTGACGATTCGGATCGACTTCAAGAACTCTCTTGAAGTTCATTAACGCTTCATCAGCATGCCCGGTTTGAAGCAGCATCGTTGCGAGCATCTCGCGAGCTGTCACAATCGGGCCAGCAGTGACGGCACTTTTCTCTGTTGCATCTTCCCGCTCGGCCGCGTCTCTCAACACCATGATTCCATCATCGTGTTTTCCATCAGCAAAGACCGCGAGACCACGTACAATTTGTGCCTCAATATCAATCTGTTCCGCCCAGTAACTCATCTTCATCGCCAATGCCACATCACGAAGCGAGATAAGTCGCGCTGATTCAAAATGCGCCTTTTCCGGATCCCCGCTCATCGCCGCGCCAACTCCTCGGGCAAAGGCGTTAACCGCTTCTGATTGCGGGTATTTCTTCCAGGGATAGGAATCAGCCGGCGGAGAAAGCTCCAGGTTTGCAGCATCCTTCCACGAATCAGTCTCGATCGCGATGCGGGCAGGCATTGCAGCGTATGGGTAGGACGCCCCCAGGTCGTCGAGCACCTTTCTAGCTCGCGCCTGATCCATTATCTGACGAGCAGCATTGACATCACCTAACTGAAGATATGCATAAACCATAAAATCTGAGAAGTGGAATGCCTGAAGCGTCCCCTCTCTCGCGGCCGCGTAGGCTGCGCGATTCGACGCGATCGATTCCTTCCAAAGACCAAGTCTCGAGAAAATGTGCGATGGCATATGAAGTGCATGTGGTGCACTCGGTGCGATTTTTGCGTAAAGTCTGGCAACATCCAATCCACGCTTTGCAAGAAATGGATAGTCATAGCTATGAATTAGAAAATGGGCGGTTCCTGGGTGATTCGGTTGTTTTTGAAATATTGGCTCGAGAATCGATACCGCCTTTAGTTGCCTAACATATTTTTTATCCGCCGGATCTGAATTCGCAGACAAAATAAGTGCATACAAAACAGAAGCTTCCGAATCATTCGGATATTTCTCTGCCAACCTTCCAAACGCAGACTCTAACGCCACCGCCCTCGTTCGGTGATCAATTTTATCTGCATCTTTGAAATATACCGAAAGCGCATCAACATAGTCACGCTCACGCTGAGAGCCAAGCCCCGTCTTTCGCGCGGCATCAAGAGCTGCAGATCCGTCGCCAACAGCAGATGCCGGAAGACTACTCGGCCAAGCAAAAGGATTGTTAAGCGACGACAATGCTTTCAACCAATATGCCATTCCACATTTTTGGTCATCCTGCAGAACGCGGTTCGTCGCCGAGTTGATCTTACTCCAATCGAACGAGTAGTAATAAGCCATCGCAACATTGAAGTCACTCTGTGCTTCAGAGTTGCACGCTACAGCGAAATTTACCTTCCCGAGATTTTCTCCACCACTGTGCTCATGCTGAGCATGCGCGGACGGTGCTGTTCCGAATATCAGCATTGCGAGCGCGATAAACAGATATTTTCGATTAACTTTCATTGAGGCCTTCACCGATCCATATTTATGACAACTTTCGCAACCACGTGTACTGCAGATGTTCAGTCCGCTGCACGAGTAGGCGTAACAACTTCAGAAGTATGTTCCGGCTGATCGCCACACTCACGAACCGAGGCTTCCGGAAACACGCGCTGCGTATACACGACGCGACGTCCTGGCGTACGGTCCAGAAGCAACCGCGTTACGTCCGGACGCGCATAGTGGCCGGCCGGATCTGCGGCCGCCTTTGCCAAAGAAATCACGCCAAGGTCGATCTCGGCATAAACAATGCCCTCTTCCTTTTCAGGCAGTCGGTCATGCAGCAGTGTGCCGTCCGGACCGAAGATTGACGCAGATCCTCCACCTTGTTCAAGCAAGCTACGCTTGACCGGATCTTCACCGCACAGCATGTCGATCATTTCTTCGCTTACAAGCGAAGTCGGGGCAATAACAAAGCATTGACCTTCAACCGCATAGACTTGTGACGCCGCCATGTTCACATCGGCCTGCAGCGCATTGGCTATTCCTCGATATGCCGAGAAACTCGGCCATGCGGCGATGTGCAATTGCTCGTCTTGCGCATACATCGCATATTTCGACAACGGCTGGAGATGCTCCCAGCAGCACAAGGCCCCGACGCGGCCCAAAGATGTTTGCCAGACAGCCAAGTCCGTGCCATCCCCCTCACCAAATACTGTGCGCTCAACGTGTGTCGGCTTGAGTTTCCGGCGTTGCGCAACGGTCTGTCCCTCAGCGTCGATAATCCACTGACCTAGATAGAGGCTGCCGCCCTGCTTCTCGCTGTGCCCCATTACGACGGTGATTGAGTGCTTTTTTGCGGCCTGCACAATCCGGTCCGCTTGCGGCGAGCCGTAGACCAGAGAATTGTCGTGGTAACGCTGAACGAACTGCATACCCCACGCCGGGGAATCCAGCCAGATGAACCACGGGTATCCGGGCAGCCAAGCTTCTCCGAAGGCAACCAGCTTTGCACCATTGGAAGCAGCCTCGGCAATCAGCATGATCGCCTTCTCGATGGACCCTTCGAGATCAAGAAACACGGGCGCCGCCTGGATGGCTGCAACACGAAATTTTGGATGCGTGACGTTCATTTGAAACCTCAGTAGCATGTTGTGAGGTCTCATAGTAAGAAGACGATTTTGTTACGGCTTGACCCTGCGTCTCGCCTCTCTTGACTGAATCGGTCACCCTCGACGGAAGACCATCCAGGTTTGCTTGGCGTACTCAATTTGTGATAGGTACAGATATGTTTAGCGTACATTCCACGACACAGGTCGATCCCAGCCGTCGCCTAGCGTATTGGTCTGACATTGTCTGCGACGCTTACGTGCAACTTGAGTGCGAGATAGCGGATAGGCAAAGCACTATTGAGGGCAGCATTGCCGTTGCTCAGTTGTCCACCCTTTGTCTGACGAAAGTGACGTCGAGTGCGCAGAGGGTCCATCGAACACCTTCCAAGATTGCACAATCAGGTGAGGACTATTTCCTGATAAGCATTCAGACGCGAGGGAATGGAGTTGTAGTGCAGGATGGACGCGAGGCGTCTCTCATGCCGGGTGATTTCACAATGTATGACAGCACTCGCCCGTATACGTTGGCTTTCGATGGCGACTTCCAACAGTACGTGCTTATGCTCCCGGGGCGCTTGCTGCGGACAGAATTTCCGTGTGCGGAACAATTAACTGCCAACACCGTGAGCGGCGATCGCGGTGCTGGGCACCTGATGCTAAATATGATTCATACGTTAGCCGGCAGCATCGATACGCTCGCTCCCGAATCTGCGGGTGCGATCGCCGACAGCGTCAGACAAATTCTTATCGCAGGACTGTCGACCCTTCCTGCGGCCAAACAGGCACCCATGTCGCAGCTCCGTCTATTTAACCTGGAGCGCATCAGGTCCTGCGTACGCGACAGGCTTCGGGAGCCTGGCCTCACAATTTCGTCAATCGCAGCTGAACTGAAAGTGTCGCCTAGTACTCTGCATCGTACGTGGGGCACCGAGACATGCTCATTGGGAGACTGGATCTGGACACAACGTCTTGACGCCGCCTATCGGGATATCCGCGACCCGGGCCTTGTCGGGCGCAGCATCAGCGAGATTGCTTTTTCGTGGGGCTTCAACGATGCCGCGCATTTCAGTAGAGCTTTCCGAGCAAGATTTGGATGCACTCCTCGAGAGTTGCGACCACGTTCCATGACGGGCTAAAGCGCATTCTCCACACGGGTACATGCGAAGTCGCTCGAATTATCGACAGTGTTTGAATCTGCCCTCAATTCTCGAGAATTGCTCACGCTGCAAAAAGGCGCTGGCCGGCTCCATCCGTAAGCGTGCCATGTGCGCTCGAAACTGGCGTGTATGCGTTGCGACAACATCGCGCGAGCTGCTGCTCCGATCCGCCCGGTTGAGTATGGACTGGCTGGTCCGGGCTTACTGGCGCTGATTTCGAAGTTTGTGGATCACCAGCCGCTTTATCGCCAGTCGGTGATCAATGCTCCCGATAGTGTTGTTCTCGATCGCTCGCTACGGGGACAATCGGTGGGCCATGGCGCAGACCTACGACGGCCGCTGGTCGACGCCCGGGCCGGCACGTCATTGCGGCCACGAAGCCGCATGCCGTCGATACAACAGTACCAGTGCTCACTCCGGGTAACGGCAGGACCAAGATTGAATGGCAGCGGCGCTATGTGCGCGACGGCCGGAACCCAAGAGCTTACATGTCATAGAAGCAACCACTCACCTTGTAATAGTCAAGGTTACTTTCGTACATACAGCACGCCATGTGTCACATCCCGTCCCGTCGACTTTTGCTCAAAAGTATGGCGTGCCATAGCCATCTCATCTTGGTGCTCCAACGCCCACTGGTATAGCGCCCGCAACGGCCCCATCAAGCTGCGGCCGAGATCCGTCAGATCATAATCGACACGCGGCGGAATGGTTGGGTACATAGTCCGGCTAACTAACCCATCTCGCTCCAGACCCTTGAGGGTCAGCGTCAGCATGCGTTGCGAAATACCGCCCACCTGCCGCTGCAACTCGTTGTATCGCAGCGGACCTTCGCACAACGTGCCTACTACCATAACTGTCCATTTGTCGCCAATGCGGGCAAGGACATCAACGACTGAGGCACATCCCGCGTGTTCGTGGCCACGAACATCCGTGTTCGTATCGCTCATAAAAGTACCTCCTTGCGCAATTCCTACTGGACTCTAACATGTCGGGACGATCAATCTTTCTTTACATACAGGATTCACTATGAACCTTCTGCATGTCGATTCCAGCATCACCGGTCAGAATTCGGTCACTCGCAAATTGACCGCTGCCATTACCCACCGCCTGCGAGAAGCAAATCCGAGCGCAGTCGTGACGTATCGCGATTTGGCTGCGGAGCCAGTTAGACACCTGTCCAGTGCCCCTGCCGGCGACAGCGAAATGCTTGATGAATTCCTATCCGCCGAGGTCGTCGTAATTGGGGCTCCGATGCACAACCTCGGGGTACCCAGTCAATTGAAAGCTTGGCTGGACTGGCTAACCGTTGCCGGCAAGACCTTCCGCTACAGTGAGGCCGGTCCGCTGGGCCTGTGCGGCGGGAAACGCATCATTGTCGCCTCTTCACGTGGGGGCGTTTATAGTGCGCCTTCTCCAATGGCATCGATGGACCATCAGGAGAGTCACCTGCAAAGCTTCTTCAGTTTCCTTGGGATCACGCATTTGGAGATCATCCGCGCAGAAGGTACCGCAATTGGTGAAGCGGATCGCCAACTTGCACTGGAGAATGCGCTCGCGGCCGTATCAGCCCTAGGGAAACACTGATTTATCCGGCTCTGTGGTCATCGCTGACGCAGCCGAGGACGTTGTAGAAGATAGTTCACGGAACGGGTCCACGACGATGAAACGGCAAATGAGCTTTGCGGAAGCGGAAA
>NZ_CADFEF010000031.1:0-94157 GCF_902833125.1 Burkholderia sp. BCC1640
AAGCCGAAGGACATCCGCTTCGGCGACAACCTGCCGAAGACGCGCTCGGGCAAGATCATGCGGCGCCTGTTGCGCTCGCTCGCCAAGGGCGAGGCGATCACGCAGGACACGTCCACGCTCGAGAACCCGGCGATCCTCGAGCAGCTCGGCCAGCCACTCTGAACGACGGGGCCGGCATCGGCCGGCCCTACCCAACCTCTTCGACGCACGCGCGTTCGGGCGCCCATCCCCGCCATGAACGCGTCGCATGCGGCCGACACCCGGCCACGCACGTGCGTTCCGCCGCGCCCCATCCTGCGTATGCGGCCCGCGCACCGGACACCGCTTGTCGGATGTCCAGCGCATTCCCCGTTCGATGCATCGACGTACAACAACACTGGAGACACCCAATGAAAAGCAGAATCGTGATCGGTTGCGCCGCGCTGGCGGGCGCGATGGTGGGCAGCAGCGCCTTCGCGCAGAGCAGCGTGACGCTGTACGGCAACCTCGACGCCGCGTTGCTGTATACGAGCAAGACGCTCGACGCCGCCACCGGCGCGAACGCCGGCCATCAGTTCGCGATGACCGACACCGGCATGACGCCCACGACGTTCGGGATGACCGGCACCGAGGATCTCGGCGGCGGCCTCAAGGCGAAATTCCAGCTCGAAAGCGGCTTTGCCGTCACCAATGGCGCGTTCGCCCATTCGAACGGCAACTTCTTCGGCCGCCAGGCGTGGGTCGGGCTCGACGGCGGCTTCGGCACGGTCAAGGCCGGCGTGCAGTACTCGCCGTTCCTGCTCGCGATCTTCGATTCGGATCCGCGCAGCTTCTCGCACTTCGGTAGCGGGCTGATCAACTACGTCGACAACGTGCTGGTGACGGGCCTGTTCAACCCGAACGCCGTGTCGTACACCAGCCCGACGATCGCCGGCCTCACCGGCAGCGCGATGTTCGCGTTCGGCGGCAAGGCAGGCGACTTCCAGGCCGGCCGCCAGTATTCGGCGAGCCTCAAGTACGAACATGAGGGCTTCATGATCGACGCCGCGTTCTACGACGGCAACGACGGCACCAACCCGACGCCGACGCCGAGCACCGTCGCGTTCGTCGGGCGCACGATCGGCGCCGCGTACCGCTTCGGCCCGGTCACCGCGAAGGCATCGTTCACGAGTTACAAGGGCGGCGGATCGTTCAGCAACAACGTGTATGGCGGCGGCCTCGATTACCAGGCCACGCCCGCCGTCGACCTGAACGGCGGCGTCTGGTTCACCAGCGATCGCAACGACACCGCCAATCACTCGCTGCTCGCAGCCGTCGGCACGACCTACAGCCTGTCGAAGGCAACCGCGCTGTACGCGCAAGTCGCGATGGTCAACAACCACGGTGCGATGAACACCGGGCTCGGGATCAACAACGCGCTTTACGCGGTCACCGGCACGACCGTCGGCGCGAACGTCGGGATCCGCCACATGTTCTGATGCGCAAGCGGCGGTTCAAGTGCCGAATCGCCGCCGCCGTGTATTCGCAGTCCGAATTATATTGCACCGACTTCGGCACGCGAATATGCGTCTGGATTCGGTGCGACTTCCATCGCGTGCATCCGTACGCGATGCATCGCCGATCCCATGCCCGCACGATCCGCCACCGGCAAGATCAACGCCCGGTATAGACCGCCATCGACGCGGCCCGGACCGCCATCTGCCGAACCTGCTGTTACCCGGAGTTGCCCAGCTGCGCCATCCGTGTCGTTTTCGACCGATTTCCGGGCGCATGACCGATAGTCAGCGTTTCCCGTTTCTCTACACTGCTTCACACCAGCACACACCTGCCGGATGTCGCGTGACGCGCGCCGCATCACCGACATCACGGCGATCCCGAGACAACCGCCTTCGTCCCCGACGGTTCCGAATCCGCTCGGCCAGCCGAAGGCTTCTCCAGGAGCGTTCTTTGAGTTCATCGCAAGCGCACCCCGCGAAAGCCCGGTCTTCGCGCAAGTCCCTCAAGCTGGACGACATCACGATCGTCGACCCTGCCGTCCTGAAGCGTGCGGTCGGAGCCATGGCGTTCGGCAATGCGATGGAATGGTTCGACTTCGGCGTCTACAGCTATATCGCCGTCACGCTCGGCAAGGTGTTCTTCCCGTCCAGCAGCCCGTCCGCGCAGCTGCTCGCGACCTTCGGCACGTTCGCCGCCGCGTTCCTCGTGCGCCCGCTCGGCGGCATGGTGTTCGGCCCGCTCGGCGACCGCATCGGCCGCCAGCGCGTGCTCGCCGCCACCATGATCATGATGGCCGTCGGCACCTTCGCGATCGGCCTGATCCCCAGCTACACGTCGATCGGCATCATGGCGCCGATACTGCTGCTCGTCGCCCGTCTCGTGCAGGGCTTCTCGACCGGCGGCGAATACGGCGGCGCCGCCACCTTCATCGCCGAGTTCTCGACCGACAAGCGCCGCGGCTTCATGGGCAGTTTCCTCGAGTTCGGCACGCTGATCGGTTATGTGATGGGCGCCGGCGTCGTCGCGCTGCTCACCGCGTCGCTGTCGCAGGAAGCGCTGCTGTCGTGGGGCTGGCGTGTGCCGTTCTTCATCGCCGGTCCGTTGGGCCTCGTCGGCCTGTACATCCGGATCAAGCTCGAGGAGACGCCCGCGTTCAAGAAGGAAGCCGAAGCGCGCGAAGCGGACGAACGATCGCGCCCGAAACAGTCGTTCGGCACGCTGCTCGTCGAACAGTGGAGGCCACTGCTCCAGTGTGTCGGTCTCGTGCTGATCTTCAACGTGACCGACTACATGGCGCTGTCGTATCTGCCCAACTACCTGTCGGCGACGCTGCACTTCAACGAAACGCACGGCCTGTTCATGGTGCTGCTCGTGATGGTGCTGATGATGCCGATGACGCTTTACGCCGGGCATCTGTCGGACCGGCTCGGCCGCAAGCCGGTGATGATGTTCGGCTGCGTCGGCCTGCTCGTGCTGTCGGTGCCCGCGCTGCTGCTGATCCGCTCCGGCGAGATGCTGTCGGTCTTCGGCGGGATGCTGATCTACGGTACGCTGCTGTCGACCTTCACCGGCGTGATGCCGTCGGCGCTGCCCGCGCTGTTCCCGACGAGGATCCGCTACGGCGCGCTCGCGATCGGCTTCAACGTGTCAGTGTCGCTGTTCGGCGGCACAACGCCGCTCGTCACCGCATGGCTCGTCGATCGCACCGGCGACCTGATGATGCCGGCCTACTACCTGATGGGCGCGTCGTTCATCGGCATCGTGTCGGTGCTCGCGCTGCGCGAAACCGCACGGCGGCCGCTGCCCGGCTCCGCGCCGTGTGTCGCGAGCCGCGCGGAAGCGCAGGACCTGATTCGCCGCGGCGTTGACGAGGGGCGCGTGCGCGACCGCAAGTTCACGCCGGTCGGCGAACGCGCGTAATGCAGTGATGCAGTAACGCAAGTCGTTGCGACGCCGCGCGGCGCCCGCCGCCGGCATCGCGTACGGTGCTCAGCCCGCCGCGAGCTGCTGTTCGTCGAACCAGTCGAGCAGCGTCCGCGTGACGAACGCGGGATTCTCCAGACTCGAGATGTGGCCGGCATCCGGCACCAGCGCATGGTGGCAACCGATCACGCCCGCCATCTTCACCGTCTCCGACGGCGGGCGCGCCATGTCGCCCGCGCCGCACATCAGCAGCGTGCGCTCGGCATCCAGTTCGGCGAGTGCGGCCAGCGTATCCGGTCGCCCGAAGATCAGCCGGCCGAGCGGGACGATCGACTGACGCAGCCGGTCGGACGGCAGGTTCGCGAGCGCGGCGCGAAACGCGGTCGGCACCGGGTCGGCAAGGTTCACGTCCGGCCGGAAGAACAGCGGCACGATCGCATCGAGCAGCGGCGGCACGATACAACCGGCGGCGTCGATGGCGTCGAGCATTCCGAAGTAACGCAACCGCGTCGCGTCGGGTTCGGCCTCCAGCGATGCATCCATCAGCACCAGCGAGCGCACGCGCCGCGGTTCGCGCAACGCGAGCCGCGCGCCCCACATCCCGCCGACGCTCAGCCCCACGACCGCGCACTGCTCGATCTCGAGCGCATCGAGCAATGCGCTCGCATGAGCGGCGAGGTCGTCGAGCGTCTGGGTGCCGTCGGGCAGCGGGTCGGACGCGCCATGCCCCCACAGGTCCGGCACGATCACGCGATAGCGGCTCGATAGCGCGTCGATCTGCGGCGCCCACATCGCCGAATCCCACAGGTAGCTGTGTCCAAGCAGCACCGGAAAGCCGGCGCCGTGATCCTGGTAATGCAGGGTGCTGCCATGAACAATGTGTGCGGGCATGTCGTCTCCGGATGTCAATGCGATCGGCGGCGGCCCAGAAACGGGCGCCGCGATCCGCGGCGTTCTGCGACGAACGCGAAGCGGCGAATCATCGCACAGGTTGCCGCACGGCGTGTGACCGCCGCCGTGCGACCGGGACGACGCCGAACACCGGAATGCCGCGGCTGTCGCCGTTCGAGACATACGCTTACGTCGCCGCATGCGCGAGCGATGCGGCCAACGCGAATGCGGCGGCCGCGACGGCGCGCCATGCTCTTTTCATGTCGATGTGAATTTGCCGTGCGTGAAGCACACCGTAGACGTGACCGCGGCGCCGGATAACCTCGGTCGTCCGGCGCCGCGACGGGCGAAACGCGCGATCAGAACACCGCGTGCCCGCTGATGAGGCTCGGCAGCCAGGTGGAGAAGAACGGCATGTACGTGACGATGTTGATCGCACTGAAGATCGCGAGGTAATACGGCCACGCCATCTTCGTCGTCTCGCCGATCGACACGTTGCCGATCGCGCAGCCGACGAACTGCACCGAACCGATCGGCGGATGAACGAGGCCGAGCGAGCAGTTCAGCAGCAGCATGATCCCGAACTGCACCGGCCCGACGCCGCATGCCATCGCGATCGGCAGGAACAGCGGCGTCGTGATCAGGATGTGCGCGGCCATGTCGACGAACGTGCCGAGGAACACCTGGATGATGTTGATGTACAGCAGCATCAGCCAAGGCGCCGCGGTCGACTGCTTCAGCAGCCCCTCGATCGCATCCGGAATCTCCAGGTACGACATCTGGAAGCGCAGCATGTTCGACACGGCGATCAGCAGCAGCACGACGCCCGTCGTGCGCGCCGCATGCGACAGCGCGCGGCGCAGTTTCTCGACGGTCAGCGTGCGGTACACGATCGCGGTCAGCACGAGCGAATACACGACGGCGATCGCGGCCGCTTCCGTCGCGGTGGCGATCCCCTTCGCGACGCACACGAGGATGATCGCGATCACCATCAGGCCCGGCACCGCGCCGACGAAGCTGCGCAGCACCGCATACCAGCCCGGGAACGCCGGCAGCGCGGACGATCCGTCTTCACGGCGCGGATAGCCGTGACGCACGGCCTGCCAGTACGCGGCGGCGAGCACGAAGCCCATCACCCACAGCACGGGCAGAAGGCCGGAGAACAGCAGGTCGCCGATCGACACGCCGCTCACCTGCTGGCCATGCAGCATCCCCGTGATCCCCTGCGCGGCGAACGCGTAGATGATCATGTTGGTCGACGTCGGCATCAGCGCGCCGGCGAGCGACGCGTGGGTCGTCACGTTGACCGCGTAGGCCGCGCTGTAGCCTTCGCGCTTCATCAGCGGAATCACCACGCCGCCCATCGCCGACGTATCGGCGGTCGGCGAGCCGGACACGCCGCCGAACAGCGTGCACGCGACGACGTTGGCCATCCCGAGGCCGCCGCGGAAGTGGCCGACGGTCGCCTGCGCGAAACGCAGGATCCGGTCCGCGATGCCGCCGTGCAGCATCAGCTCGCCGGAGAAGATGAAGAACGGCACCGCGAGGAACGAGAACGCATTCATTCCCGAGATCATCGACTGCATCGCGGTCGCGATCGGCAGCCCTTCGACCATATAGGTCAGCACGCAGGCAATTCCGAGCGCGAACGAAACGGGCACGCCGAGCACGAGGAAAAGCAGAAAACTGACGGACAGGATCGCGAGTTCCATGACGTTATTGGCCCGACGAAGAACGACGAAGCGCGAGCAGGTGCTCGAGCGAGAAGAGGATGATGGCGATCGCCGCGGGAATCGTGATCAGGTAGCGCACGCCCTCGGGCAGCCCGATGATCGGAATGCGGTCGCCCATCGTCTCGGCGGCCATGCTGCCGCAGCCGACCATGATCGCGATCGCGAACGCGATCAGGCTCAGGTGCTGGATCGCGATCACCACGGTGCGCGCGCACGGCGACAAGCGCCGCACGAGCGAGTCGAGGCCGATGTGGCCGCCGTCGCGCACCTTCATCGCGGCGCCGAACATCGCGATCACGATCACCAGCAGCAGCGCGATCGGCTCGACGAAATCGGGCGCGTTCTCGAACACGTAGCGCATCACGACCGCGTAGAACACCAACACCGTGAGCGCCGCGAGACACAGCGACGCGACCACGGCCAGTGCGCGGAACAGCAGGTCGTTCACGCAACGCAGGAGCGGCGCGGCCGCGCGCGGCCGGCACGATGTCGCACCGTCCGCGGCGGCCGCATCCGGCGAGCCCACGGCGGCCGCGCCGTTCAGGGAAGTGCGACGGGTCACTTGGTTGCCTCGATCTCGTCGACGATCTGCTTCATCTGCGGCGTCTTCTCGTACTTCGCCCACAGCGGCTGCATCGCCTTCACGAACGCCGCGCGGTCGACCTGCGCGGCCGGCAGGATCTTTGCGCCGCCCTTCGTCACCGTCTGCTGCGCCGACGCCTCGCGCGCGGTCCACAGCTTCTGGTAATACGGCACCGAATCGGCCGCGGCCTTCCTGATCGCGGCCTGTTCCTGCGGCGACAGCGTGTCCCAGATCTTCTTCGAGAACACCAGCACTTCCGGCGTCATCGCGTGCTGCGTCTCAGAGTAGTCGGGCGCTACTTCGAAGTGCTTGGTTTCCTCGTACGACGGCAGGTTGTTTTCCGCCGCGTCGACGAGGCCCGTCTTCAGGCCCGTGTAGACCTCGGCGAACGGCATCGGCGTCGGCGTGCCGCCCATCGCCCGGATCTCGTCGACCATCAGGTCGGATGGTTGCACACGCACCTTCAGCCCCTTCATGTCGGCGGGCGTGCGCACCGGGCGCTTCGCGTAGATCGAGCGCGCGCCGCTCTCGTAGAACGTCAGCGCGATCATCCCCTTCGCCGCGAACGCGTCGAGAATCTTCTGGCCGGCCGGGCCGTACATCGCCTTGCGGAAATGGTCGACGTCGCGGAACAGGAACGGGAACGACGGAATCAGCGATTCCGGCACGATCTCGTTGAACGACGCGCCGTTCACGCGCGCCATGTCGATCGCGCCGATCCGCACCTGGTCGACCGTGTCCTTCTCGGAGCCGAGCGCGCTGTTGCCGAACACCTTGATCGAGTCCTTGCCGCCCGTCAGCTTCGACAGCTCGTCGCCCATGTACTTGACCGCCATATTGGTCGGGAAGCTGTCGCCGTGCACGTCCGCCGAGCGGAACACGCGGGCCTGCGCAGACACCGCGAAGCCGGCCATCAGTGCGACGGCCAGTGCGTTACGGGAGCGGGTGAATCGGTGCTTCATCGTCAGTCTCCTTGCTGGTTGCTCGTTATTTGGCAGCGATCCGGGCGGCATCCGCATGCATCGACGTACGGCCCTTCGAGGAATCGCAGTCATACGTTGTATGATGTGTCGGAGCGAATGTACGGCGGTTAATCGTTTTACTCACTTGGTGCATACCCTATAACGGGCACTGGCGCGGGCTCGCGGCGGGATATGAGGCGAAGTCTTCTCTATTCGGGTGACTTTTGGCGAAACGTTTTCCGGAAATGGGTCGGCATCTGAATCGGCACGACGTTGTATCGCTTTCCCGAGATCGAACACCGGGATCCACTTCTATTTCGCAAGTTGTAGGATGACCGACCACGCGACAATCGCTGCCGCGCGACTCCAGGTCTCGAGGATCAACCGGATGCGAACCTCACGCTTCGCAACGTGGCTCGATGTGGGCGCCGTCGTTGTAACGACGATGCGATGACGACTTTCGGCATACGGACCGGCGCCCACACGCATGCAGTCGCCGCGGGCACGCGCGATGCGTGCTCGCGGCGACATCGAAAATGCGAAAGGAGGTATGCGATGCAGACGACCAGAATGTCGGCAGGGCCGAATCAGGACACACCGCTGAATCCGGGCGACGAAGGGCCGCCCGATGCGCCGGGCGTGGGCGAGGACCTGTGCGGCGTGTGCCGCGGCACGGGCATGGTCGAAGGACAGCCGTGCACGGTGTGCGGCGGAACGGGCAAGGTGCTACAGGGTATCGGCGGCGGGTAGGCGAACGTCACGCATGCAGGCCCGTTGCCGCGATGCCCAGACGGGCCGCGCCTCGCACGCGATCGCGCCTCGATGCCGGAATCCGCTGCAACGCGGTGTTCGCAGCGTCCTGGCCGGACGCGCGCTCAACGACCGAGGCGTCGATCGCGCAGAAACGCGTTCAGCTCGCCGCCCGCATGCTCGATATGCCGCTTGAGAAGCGATGCCGCCGCGCGCGCATCGCCCTTGCGGCACAACGCGACCAGTTCGGCGTGTTCGGATTCGGCCACGTCGCGCGCGGCCTCGGACAGCGACAACTGCACGCGCGTGTAGCGGTCGGTCTGCTGCAGCAGCGACGCGACGATCGCCGCCGTCTTCGGCTGGTCGGCGCGCGACAGCAGCAGATGATGCAGTTCGGTGTTCAGTTCGCCCCAGCGCCCGGACTGGCTCGCATGCAGCACCTCGCTGTATTCCTCGAGGATCGCATCGAGCCGCGCGAAATCCTCGGCGGTCAGCTTCGGAATTGACTTCTTCAGCAGCACGGGTTCCAGCAGCGCGCGCAGTTCGAACAGTTCGGTGATGTCTTCCGGGGACAGTTCCGAAACGATCGCCCCCTTGTGGGGCAGGATCTTGACGAGCCCCTCGCTCTCGAGCTGCACGAGCGCTTCGCGCAGCGGGATCCGACTGATGCCGAGCTCGGTCGCCAGCGCATCCTGGCGAAGCTGATAGCCGTCGACATACTCCCCTGTCAGGATACGGCGGCGCAATTCGTTCGCTGCGGCTTCGGCGCGCGTGGCGTAGACAAGAGCAGGGCGTTTCTCGTTCATGTTCGGGCTGGGGAAGGCGGTCAGGCAGGATGCCGGCGCAGCGGCGGATATTGCATATTTTCTACAATATTAGCAGAGCGCCCGTGTCGTCGAACCGCCCCCGCATGGGGCTTCACGCTGTCGCGCCCTTCGTTCGCCCGCCTGCGGATGTCGGGTACCGCCCCACTGCACCCAGCACGACTCAACACCCCAGCGACAAGCAACGATCAGAGATCGCCGCGCACTTCACCGGTTCCCAGCGCGCTCCGCTGCCGATTGACTTCCGCCCACAGCTCATCGCTATCGTCATCGCGCAGCAGGACCATGCAGTCCAGTTGATCGTCGGTCACGCCGAAGTATTCCAGGATTTCCCGGCGAACCGCATCGACGAACTCCGCGTATTCCGGGGTCGCCTGGGCCTGCGCGTGCAGCGCATCGTATGCTGCATCGTCCGCCCCGCCGCCGTGCTCATCGATATAGCGCGTGATCCACCGGTCTCGCTCGCGGTCGTAATCGGCCTCGGCGCGCATCGCTTGCACCGCCGTGTAGAAATCCAATTGGGCAAATGCGGCGATCGCCGCCGTTGTCGCCTGGTCGAACGTAGTCGTCATTCCATCTCTCATGTTGGTCACGGCACATCATCGCATGGGTCGCACCCGGACAGGCGCCGCGAATTCGGACGATGCAACGCGCCGCCTGACGCCGACGTTTGGCCCGTGCGCCTTCGCACCCGTTCAACGGCCGTATCGCCGTCTCGGGCCTCTGCCCCGCAAGTGTGTCAACTCATCGTCCTCGATGGGAATGACCGTTTAGTGATGCAGATTCAATCCAATTAGCCATCGATTCATGAAGCAGTCGATCGAAGAACATCCCCCGAAGACGGCACCGATCGCGGTCGAGTTCCGCGTTCGCAAAACCGGTCGCCCACCAGGACTCACGGGCGCAGCCCGAACATGCCGTGCCACAGAGCGCGGAAAAAGTCCGTATGCGCGTGTTCGTCACTCCTTCGCGCGTCGCTCTCTGACGCTTGCGCCGATGCCGCCTGCGTCGCCCTCTCGTCGCATTGCGGCATCTGCTCATCATGCTGTCCGTCCCGCGATGCACCAGGCTGGCGCGACGCATGCAGCTCGACCACGCTGTCGGCAATGCGCTCGGCGAGTTGAACATCGCAATCGCGGCCGAGCAGAACACCGAACACGACGTCGCGGTTGTGCCCTTGCTCGGCGAAGCGCATCGCCCATGCCACGAACTGCGCATATTCCGCTTCGCGCTCCGCCTTCAGGCGCTCCTCTTCTTCGCGAAGCCGTGCGTGACGGAGCATTTCCTCTGCGTAAACGGTGTCGTAGACGCGGCGCAGCTCCGGATTCGAGAGAATCGCGTATGCCTCCTTGATCTCCTGAAATCGCGCATGCGCGTCCGCTTCGCACCCGACGTTGCGGTCGGGATGCGCTTTCATCGCCGCCTTTCGGTAGCCGCGCTTGATTTCCTCGTCGGTGGCGTTCTCGCACACACCGAGCAATTCATACATTGTCGTCATCGTGCGTCGGGATGAAAGTCGGATCGCGTTGATCGTAGCATGTCGCCGCAACGCCAATTTGTCGGGTTGAGAATTCACCAGATGCTGAACACCCTGAGTGCAGGTCGGGAGCACTTTGGTGGATGACGAGATCCGAATCATTCACATCGGAACGTCCGTTTGCCAACCGGAGCGGTCGCTCGAGTATCCGAATGAGCATGCAGGCTGACGGCGCTTCCTGGCCGGCAAACGTCACCGTCATATAGAATGATGCGCTTTGCCCGCACGCCTATGTGGTTCAAGAATCTTCAGCTTCATCGTCTTCCGGCACCGTGGGCCGTTACCCCCGATCAGATGGAAGCATGGTTGGCGCCTCACGCGTTTCAGCCGGGCACCAGCGTCGAGATGCAGCGCGTCGGATGGGCGTCGCCGCGTGACGACGGCGCGCTCGTGTATTCGATCAACCGGCAGATGCTGCTGACGTTTCGTGCCGAAAAGAAGCTGCTCCCGGCCTCGGTCGTCAATCAGGTGACCAAGGCCCGCGCGCTTGAAGTCGAGGAGCAGCAGGGCTTCAAGGTCGGACGAAAACAGCTGCGCGAACTCAAGGAGCAGGTCACCGACGAACTGCTGCCGCGCGCGTTCACCATTCGCCGCGATACCCGCGTATGGATCGATACGGTGAACGGCTGGCTCGTCATCGATGCGGCTGCACAGGCGCTCGCCGACGACGTCCGCAGCCTGCTCGTCAAATCGATCGATCAATTGCCGCTCGCCGGCGTTCAAGTGGCGCTTTCGCCGGTCGCCGCGATGACGGATTGGCTGCTGTCCGGCGACGCGCCGGGCGGATTCACCGTGGACCAGGACGCCGAGTTGCGCTCGAGCGGCGAAGGCGGCGCCACGGTGCGATACGTCGGCCACGCGCTGGAAGCGAACGACATGCGCCGGCACATCGAGGCCGGCAAACAATGCATGCGCCTCGCGATGACCTGGGATGACCGGATCTCCTTCGTGCTGACACCGTCGCTGACGATCAAGCGTGTCACGCCGCTCGACGTGATCAAGGAAGCAACAGATCCGACCGCGCAAAACGACGAGGAACGCTTCGACTCGGACGTCACTCTGATGACGGGTGAATTGGGGCGGATGTTGACCGATCTTGTCGATATCCTGGGCGGTGATCGAGACGACGCGATTCATCAGGCGGCAGCAGCCTGAACCCCGTCGACTGTCGAAAATCATCGCCCCGCGGCGGCAAGGTTTTGCCCTGACGCGACATGTCGAGCAGGACCGTCGCCGCGCCGGCGCGGGTCGCGGCTGCGCGCTCGCGATCCATAGGAAACCGGAGCAATTCCTGAAAGCGGCGGCGATCGTCAAGGGCTCCAGGCAATTCGTAGAAGGCCACTGACCGTCTTCCCCGCCCTCCCCCGGGAATCCGCGATGAACCGAAAAAAAGCCACCCTCGCGGGTGGCTTCGGTGCGTTCAAGCAGGCTTCGGTCGCATACGTCACGCGTGGGTCCGTCGGCTTGCCTCGGCGTCGACGTCGCGCAGCGACTTGCCGCGCGTTTCCTTCGCGAGGCCCACGCATACGATCGAGATCGCCGCCGCCGCGACCAGATACAACGCGATCGGCGTCGAGGAATGATAACGCTCGAGCAACGACAGCCCGATCAACGGCGCGAGCGAGCCCGCCATCAGCGGCGCGACCTGATAGCACAGCGACAGCGCGGTATAGCGCACGTTGGTCGGGAACATCTCGGTCATCAGCGCCGAGTACGGCGAGTAGGTCATCGATTCGATGAACAGGCCGAGCACGATCGCGGCCATGATGATCCAGTCGTTGCCGGTGTCCATCATCGGGAACGCGACGAAGCCCCAGCCCGCGGTCAGCACCGCGCCGGTCAGGTACACGGGCTTGCGGCCGACGAGGTCCGACATCAGCCCCATCAGCGGAATGAAGAAGAAGTGGATCGCGTTGGCGGCGAACATCAGCTTCAGGATCCGTGTGGTATCGAAGCCGACGACCAGCTTCAGGTACGTCAGCGAAAACGTGACGACCATGTAGTACAGGATGTTTTCGGCGAAACGCGCGCCGATACCGATCAGCACCTGCCGCCAGTGGTACTTCAGCACGTGCCCCACGCCGAGCTGCTTTTCCTGCTTCTGCGCGCGGCGCGCCTGCGCTTCCTTGAAGATCGGCGCATCGTCGACCTTGCGGCGAATCCAGAAACCGATCAGCACGACCACCGCCGAGAACCAGAACGCCGCGCGCCAGCCCCACGCCAGGAAGTCGGCCTCGGACAGCGAGCTCGACAGCACCAGCAGGATGATCGTCGCGACCAGGTTGCCGGCCGGCACGCCGGCTTGCGGCCAGCTGGCCCAGTAGCCGCGGCGGTTGTCCGGGCTGTGCTCGCTGACCAGCAGGATCGCACCGCCCCACTCGCCGCCGAACGCGAAGCCCTGAATCAGGCGCAGCGACACCAGCAGCACCGGCGCCCAGTAGCCGATCGCATCGAAGGTCGGCAGGCAGCCCATCAGGAACGTCGTGATGCCGACCACGATCAGGCTGACCTGCAGCAGGTATTTGCGGCCGAACTTGTCGCCGTAATAGCCGAACACCAGCCCGCCGATCGGGCGCGCGGCGAATCCCACCGCATACAGCGCGAACGCCGCGAGCAGGCCGTCGATCGGGTTGCCCGTCTTCTTGAAGAAATGCGTGCCGAACACCAGCGCCGACGCCGTTCCATACAGGAAGAACTCGTACCACTCCGCCACCGACCCGACCATCGACGCCGCGACGACCCGCTTCAATTCCCGTTTCGATGCCGTGTCCTGCACGGTCGCCACACCACCAGGCGAAACTGCCTCGCCGACCTGACTTGTCATCTCCGTATCTCCTCTCGTTATTTTCCATTTCCCTTGACGGGCCGGTTCGCGGGTAAGCGCGCCGAAAGATTTTATACAATATCCAATACACAATCCAAGCAATCTCAAAAATTCCTTCGGCGGAAATGCGACACGTCGGCGGTCGTTCAGAGAGTCATCGGAGCAAGCGGATTTCGGTCAGATGAAAGCGCGACGGGAACAGCTTGCGCAACGTTGGTCCGGCTTTACGGACCATCGTGCGGCGCCAGGACCCGCATCGCGCCGACTTCGCCGGAATCGCCCCACCATCCTCGCCAGAGGCCGGCGCGCAGGGGTTCGCCGCCCGCCCCGCTGCCCCGGAACGACACCTTCGTCATGCCCTTTTTATTTTATATTGTATAAAATATGCGAACTGGCTAGAATGCACTCGTCGATGGCTGACTCTCGGGCGAAACCGGAGGCAACGTTTCGGCACCGAGGCAAACAAGAGGTGGCCAGCCGCCGTCCGGATCACGTGAAGCACCGACGAGACGGCGAGCGCGCGTACCGCCCACGTTGCCAGCAATGGCAGTTGACCCTATCTGAATGTGAGGAAACGAGATGAGCGACAACATTTTTACCGGCACCATTCCGGCCCTGATGACGCCGTGTACCGCTGACCGTCAGCCGGATTTCGATGCGCTGGTGAAGAAGGGCAAGGAGCTGGTGGCACTCGGCATGCGCGCGGTGGTGTACTGCGGCTCGATGGGCGACTGGCCGCTGCTGACCGAAGCGCAGCGCCAGGAAGGCGTCGCGCGCCTGGTCGAAGCCGGCGTCCCGACGATCGTCGGCACCGGCGCGGTGAACTCGAAGGAAGCCGTGTCGCACGCGGCGCATGCCGCGAAGGTCGGCGCGCACGGCCTGATGGTAATCCCGCGCGTGCTGTCGCGCGGCGCATCGCCGGCCGCGCAGAAGGCACACTTCGCCGCAATCCTGAACGCCGCGCCGAACCTGCCGGCCGTGATCTACAACAGCCCGTACTACGGCTTCGCGACCCGTGCCGACCTGTTCTTCGAACTGCGTCGCCAGCACCCGAACCTGATCGGCTTCAAGGAATTCGGCGGTGCCGCCGACATGCGTTACGCAGCCGAGAACATCACGTCGCAGGACGACAGCGTGACGCTGATGGCCGGCGTCGACACGCAAGTCTTCCACGGCTTCGTGAACTGCGGCGCCGCGGGCGCGATCACCGGCATCGGCAACGCGCTGCCGCGCGAAGTGCTGCAACTCGTCGACCTGTGCAAGAAGGCCGCGCAAGGCGATGCGGTGGCACGCGTACGTGCGAAGGAACTGGAAGCGGCGCTGGCCGTGCTGTCGTCGTTCGACGAAGGCTGCGACCTGGTCCTGTTCTACAAGCACCTGATGGTGCTGAACGGCGACAAGGAATACACGCTGCACTTCAACGAAACCGACGCACTGAGCGACGCGCAACGCAACTACGCGGAAGCGCAGTACACGCTGTTCCGCAACTGGTATGCGAACTGGTCGAAGAGCATCGCGTAAGCGCGCTCGCACGATGGAGTGCGATACGCGGCCGTGACACGGCTGCGTGATCGAGAAGAAAAGCCACGGAGCCCTCCGTGGCTTTTTTCTTGTTCATGCCCCGCCCCGAAGCAACGCGCACGCACGTGCTCGTCAGGCCCCCGCCGCATCAGTGTTGCTGCACGGCCGCGCCACTCGCGCGCTCCTGTTCCGTGATTTCCGTGCGGCAACGGCCGATCGCATGCAACGCACCGGCCGCGACGAGCGCCGGCACCGCGAGCAGGCTGAACACATCGCCGAAGCGCCAGCCGAGCCCCATCAGCAGCGCGCCGGCGAACGCGCCGGCCACGCCGCCGATCCGTCCGATGCCGAGCATCCAGGCCACGCCCGTCGCGCGGCAACCCGTCGGATACAGGCTCGCCGCATAGGCCGACATCGACGTCACCGCGCTGGTTACCACGGTGCCGCACAGGAAGATCAACGTGCCGAGCCACGCGGCATGCCCGATCGTGCGGCTCGCCACGAGCACCAGCAGCGCAGCCACGACATACGCGAACACGATCGTCCGGTTCGGATTGAAGCGATCCATCAGCCATCCGACACCGAGGTTGCCGAGCACACCGCCCAGCGGGAACAGGGACGTCATCAGCGCGCCGCCTTCGGCGCTGAAGCCCGCATCGCGAAGCAGCGTCGGCATCCAGTTGGTCAGCAGGTAATAGATCAGCAGCCCCATGAAGTAGGCCGCCCACAGCATCAGGGTGCGCGAACGAAACTGCGCGGACAGCACCTGCGCGAGCGCGGACGCCCCGCCGGCCTGCGGGCGCGCGCCGGCGGCAACGAAGGTACAGTCGTCGAAGCGCTCGTTCGGCGCGATCCGTGCGAGGATGCGCGCGATGCGCGCATGCGTGCCCGGTCGTGCCGCGAGATACTGCGCCGACTCGGGCAGCAGCATCACGAGCGCGACCGCCAGCGCGATCGGTCCGATGCCGCCCGCGGTCAGTACGCTTTGCCAGCCGAAGTGCGGAATCAGCCATGCCGACGTGATGCCACCCACCGCGAGCCCGCACGAGAAGCCGCAGAACATCGCGTTGACGGCCACGCCACGAATCCGGGCCGGCGCATACTCCGCCATCAGCGTGACGGCGTTCGGCATCGCCGCGCCGAGGCCGAGCCCGGTCAGAAAGCGAAAGGCGGTCAGCGCCTCGATCGACTGCGCATGCGCCGACACCATGCTCCACGCACCGAAGCACACAACCGACAGCACGAGCACGGTCTTGCGGCCGAGCCGGTCCGCGCAGGGGCCGGCGGCAAGTGCGCCGATGCCGAGTCCGGCCAGCGCCGCGCTCATCACCGGGCCGAGCGCGCTGCGCGCGATGCCCCAGTCGTGCGTCAGCGCGGGCGCGATGAAGCCGATCGCGGCCGTGTCGTAGCCGTCGGCGGCCACGACCAGGAAGCACAGGATCAGGATCAGCCACTGGCAGGGGGAAAAGCGCTCGGCGTCGATGAACGACTGCACGTCGAGCGTACGCGGTTGGGTTTTCATCGTGTGTCTCCTTCAGTCCGGGCGCAAGACGGCGCTGATGCGCCGCACGCGCGCGGATATCTCCATGTTCATGTTTCGTTGTATGTCTGGCGTCCAGGCGACGTGCACAGGTCAGCCAGGCGGCGCATCGGCGGCGCCCGTCACGACCGCCACCCTCTCCACGCGAATGGCGTCCATGTCGTAACGGGGTGTCGTCGTTATGGACTCAGCGCGTCAGGTACGCGAGGCTCGGGAACTCGACGCGGCGGATGATGCGGCTTTCCTGCGCGACGATCAGATGGCCGGATGCCTGCAGATACGCGGGCCAGTCCGGATCGGCATCGCGCGCGGTGCGCCGCGCGTCGTAATCGGCGATGCTGTCGTAGCCCCACAAGTGGACGACCTGATTCAATGCGCCGATGTCGCTCATGTAGAAGCCGACGGGCGCGCCGAGATACTTCACCTGGATCGGCATCGCGAGCCGGTCGAAGATCTCGATGAACTCAGCCATGCCGCGCGGCCGGATCGTATAGATGCGATGATCGATGAATGCTTTCGCGGTAGTCATGGTGTGCTCCGGGTTCACGCGGTCGCGCGCGTGTCGGCGGGATGCGCCACGGCAGCGCATGGTGTCGGTTCGGTGGGGCCGATCAGGTCGATGAGCCCCGCGATATGGCGCGCGCTCAGATAGCCGAACGTCATGATCGGACCGAGCGTGATCCCCGCACCCGGATAGTTTCCACCCATGATGCTGGCGCGATCGTTGCCGACCGCGTACAGGCCGGCGATCGGCTTGTCGTCCGCGGCCAGCACCTGCCCAACCGCGTTGGTACGGATTCCGTCGAAAGTGCCGAGATCGCCCATCACCACCTTCAGCGCGTAATACGGCCCGTTGCCGAGCGGCGCCACGCACGGATTCGGACGATGATCGGCGTCGCCGAGATAGCGGTTGAACGACGTCGTGCCGCGGCCGAATTCGGGATCCTCACCATGTGCGGCATCACGGTTGTAGCGCTGCACGGTTGCCTCCAGATTCGCCGCATCGATACCGGCCCGCTGCGCGAGTTCCACCAGCGTGCGGCCTTGCACGAGATAGCCGTTGCGCAGCAGCGGCCCGAGCGGCACCGGTGCGGGTTTCGCAAAGCCGAGCCCGTATTTGCGGATCGTCGCGCGATCGCACACGAGCCACATCGCCGTTTCGGTCTCGTCGCGACATGCGGCGATCATCGCGGCACCGACGTCATGGTAGGAATTCGATTCGTTCGTGAAACGCATGCCGCGGCGGGTCACGCCGATGACACCCGGCTTGTAGCGATCGAGCAGATGCGGAAACACCCCGAAGCGGCCATCACCGAGCGGCACGCGCGAAACGGGCATCCATGCGGCCGGTTGCGGATAGCGAATCTCCACGCGGCCGCCAGCCTGCTCGGCCAGCTTCGCGCCGTCGCCGGTGTTGCCGACCGGCACGGGCGACACATGTTCGCCGCCGCGCGCGACGTGCGGATACGCACGCGCGATTCGCGCGACGTCGTGCGAGAATCCGCCGCTCGCCAGCACGACCGCACGGCGCGCGGAAATGCGATACGTCTCGCCGTCCGCCCCGACCATGGCGCCGGCGATGCGGCCTCCATCGGTCACGAGTTCACGTGCGGGCGTGTTCGTCAGGATCGGGATCCCGAGGTCCAGCGCCGACTTCGCGAGTCGCGCAGCGAGCGCGTTGCCGCTCGTGATCTGCACGCCGCGCCGGTACAGCGCGAGATCCTTCAGATGCGCGGCGAGCCGCTTCGTCACGTACCACGCGGACTTGAGCGAGCGCGTTGCGTTGAAGAAATGCTTCAGGTCCGCATTCGACGAATTGAACATCATCCCGATGAACGTGATCGTCTTCAACGGCGGATGCAGGCGCTCGAGATCGCGCCCGAGCCGCCGCGCATCGAACGGCGCCGCGACGACCGAGCGGCCGATGTCGACTCCGCCGGGCAGGTTCGGATGATAGTCGGGATACAACGTCGGGAAGAATTTCACGTCCGTTTCGCGCTCGAAGAATTCGAGCATGCGCGGGCCGTGCTCGAGAAAGGCCTCGATTGCCGCGTCGTCACGGAACGCGCCGGTTTCGCCGCGCAAATACATGCGCGCCGCCTCGCGCGTATCGTGCACGCCGTTTGCACGCGCGTGGCGATTGCCGGGAATCCACAGCACGCCGCCGGAAAACGCGGTCGTGCCGCCGAAGCACGCTTCCTTCTCGACGACGATCACGTCGAGGCCGGCCTTGCGCGCGGTAATCGCGGCGGACAGGCCGCCCGCTCCCGATCCGATCACGAGCAGATCGCACGTGACGTGCGTCGAACGATGCCGATCATTCATCATGTCTTCCTCCATGGATGGAACAGCCGCGCCGCCACACCGCTGAACACGGCATGTCTGCATCACGCGCGGCAATGTCGTTGAACTACCTTGCGCCGGCACCGGCCTCATAGCCCGGCCGCGGAACGAGATCCATCAGCATCGCATCGAGACCGCCGTCGACCACCAGTTCCGCTCCGTTCACATACGCGGCGCGCGGACTCGCGAGAAACGCGACGACGTTCGCGATGTCGTCGGGTCGGCCGATGCGCCGGCTCGCGGTCATCGCACTGCGGCGCGCCTCGATGTCCCCGCTCTGATAGAACGATTCGGACAGCGGCGTGCGGATCATCCCCGGACACACCGTATTGCTTCGAATGCCGCGCGGCCCCCACTCCGCCGCCAGTTGCCGCGCGAGCATCGCGACCGCCGCCTTGCTCGCGCTGTACGCACCGCTATGCGTCTGCGGGTAGCGCGCCGCGATCGACGCGACATGCACCAGCGAGCCCGAGCCGCGCGCCAGCATCGCGCGGCCGAACGCCTGCGAGCAAAGCATGTAGCCGGTGAGATTGACCTGCAGCATCGCGTTCCATGCGTCCAGGCTGATGGTCTCGATGCCGCCGGCACGCAACAGGCCGGCATTGTTCACGAGTACGTCGGCGGGACCGAGATCGCGCTCGACGCGTTCCGCGGCCTGGGTCACGCTCGCCGCGTCGCCGATGTCGCATCCGATCGCAACGACATCGCCGCCTGCCGTGCGCAGCCGCTCCGCGACGGCAATGGTCCTGTCCGCGTCGCGATCGAGCAGTGCGACTCGCGCACCGGCCGCCACGAGCACTTCGACAATCGACGTGCCGATGCCGCCCGCCGCCCCCGTCACGACACACACTTTTCCGTCGAGATGCAGCCAGTCCGCCTTCCGGTTGTCTGCTTGCGATATCATTAGGTTTCCTCTTTAAATAGGCTTGAAATGTCCGGATCGAACCGGCATACGCTGCCCGAACGTCGCGCGATGCGTCAGTTGCGAGCGCTACGTCGATGAGAAAAGTATAGAAGCGCGCATCGCGCGAAAATTGGACAAACGCCGCAAGCAACAGGACAATTTGTACACAGGAGGCCGCGCGGCATGAGGAGAATCCCTAACTACGATCTGTATGGCGAATCGGCGCGCCCGCCTTGGTACGACGCGTTCAACTTCGAATGGATACCGGAGCGCAGCCAGCCGAACGACTGGCGTATCGCCGCGCACCGCCACGATGCGCTATTGCAGATTTTGTACATCCGCGGCGGGCACGGGCATGTCGTGATCGAGAGCGGGAAGCACACGTTCGCGCCGCCGTGCCTCGTGCTGCTGCCCGCGCAGACGGTCCATGCGTTCGAGTTCTCGCCGCAAATCGACGGCCTCGTGATCACGGTCGTGCAGCACGCGCTGGAAAAACTGGTCAAGACGGTCGCGCCGGGCGCGCTGTCGATTCTGCAACGAGCGGCCGTGATTCCGGTCAAGGGGCCGGACGCGAGCGTGTCGATGCTGATGCCTTTGTTCGCGTTGCTCGAACAGGAATTCCGCAGCACGTCACGCGGCCGCGGCGCGGCCGGGATGGCGCTGCTGGTCGCGCTGGTCGTGCATGTCGCGCGCTTGAGCGATCTCGCGGCAGCGCCGTCGCATGCGGGCGTCGACCGGCGCGGGACGTTGCTGCGACGTTTTCGCGAGCTGATCGACACACACTTCCGCGAGCATCGGCCGGTGGAATTCTATGCGGAGCGGCTCGGCGTGACGGCCGCGCAGCTTGCGCGCGTCTGCCGCGAGGAGCTGGGGATTTCGACGACGGCGGTCGTCAACGCGCATCTGATCCGCGAAGCGCAGCGCGATCTGGTTTATTCGAATCTGAGCGTGAAGCAGATCGCGCACGAGATGGGCTTTGCGGACAGCGCGTACTTCAGCCGCTATTTCCGCAAGCAGACCGGTCAGACGCCGGGCGAATTCAGGGAATCGGCCCATCGCGACCTGATGCCCGGCCAGTCTTGAACCGGCCCGATCCGGACGGCGGAGCCGGTCGCGACACCGAGGTGTCGCGACCGGAAAAGCCGACCCGCCAGATCTGGCGGCCCGTCAGACCGCGACGGCGCCGACGTAGTTTTCCGCCATCGCCATCGCCGCCGAGCGCGACGTCGTCACGTGCTCGAGCTCCGCGACCTGCAAACGCTGCTCGAACGGCGATGCGTCGTCGAGACGATGCATCATGCGCGTCATCCAGTACGAGAAGTGTTCGGCGCGCCAGATCCGGCGCAGCGCGGTTTCGCTGTATGCATCGAGCAGGTCGGTGCGGTCTTCGTCATAGAACGCCTGCAACGCGGCCGTCAGGATGCGCACGTCCGACACCGCGAGGTTGAGGCCCTTCGCGCCGGTCGGCGGCACGATATGCGCGGCATCGCCGGCGAGGAACAGTCGCCCATGCTGCATCGTCGTCGACACGAAGCTGCGCATGCCGACGATGTTCTTCTGGAAGATCCGGCCTTCCACGACCCGCTGGCCGTCGGCGGAATCGACGCGCGCATGCATCTCCGCCCAGATACGATCGTCGGACCAGTTGTCGACCGAATCCTTCGGGTCGCACTGGAAATACATGCGCTGCACGTTCGGCGAACGCGTGCTGACGAGCGCGAAACCGCGTTCGTGGCGCGCATAGATCAGTTCGTCCGACGACGGCGGCGCTTCGACGAGAATGCCGAACCAGCCGAACGGAAAGACCCGTTCGTAGTCCTGCCGCAATGCGGCGGGGATCATCGTGCGCGACACACCCTGCGAGCCGTCGCAGCCGATCACGAAATCGCAGTCGAGCGTCTGTTCGACACCGTCGTGCACGAAGCGGATCGACGGCGCGTCGGTCTCGATGCCGGAAATCGTCGTCCCGGATACGTTGAAATACAGCGCACCGCCGGCCGCGACACGCGCGGCCACGAGATCCTTGAGCACCTCGTGCTGCGCATAGACGGTAATCGCCTTGCCGGTCAGTTCGGTGAGATCGATGCGGCGGCGCTTGCCTTCGAACGCGAGTTCGAAGCCGTGATGCAGCGCGCCTTCCGCTTTCATCCGGTCGCCGACACCGGCTTCAGTCTGCACGTCCATCGTGCCCTGTTCGAGCACGCCGGCGCGAATCGTGGACTCGATCTGTTCGCGACTGCGCGACTCCAGGACGACCGACTCGATGCCGCGCAGATGAAGAAGATGGGAAAGGAGCAGGCCCGCGGGCCCCGCGCCGATGATGCCGACTTGCGTACGCATGAATGTCTCCGGGTAGGATTGATTTTGCGCAAGTTTGGCGGCGGCGCGTGCTATCCCGCAACGCGATATCCGGAATATGAACTATCTCGATAACGGATAAAGGCCGAGTACGCTTCACGCCATGCGTGGTATGCGGCTACCCGGTCAGGGTTTTACCGTCGTCAGCCGAGACTCCATCCCGTCGATCTTCGCGAGCAGGCCATTGCCGAGTTCCGTCACGCGGCGCGGCATGCCGGGAATCGCCAGCAGCGCTTCGATCCGCCCGCGCCAGTAACTCGGACGACTCACGCGCATCGCGCACGGCATCGCCGCATCGCCGCTTTCGGCATCGCTTTCCAGCAACGCGACCATTCTCTCGATATGAGACAGCTCGCGCTCCACATAGTCTCTCGTCAGCATTTGATCGATATTCCCCCGCAACACAGCCCTGGCCTGTCGTCATCGCCGCATCGCCGCATGGTCGTTTTCGCGGGACACGTCGTACTCGCTTCTCGTCACGGTACGCACGCTCTGTGTCAGAACACCGCCGATCAGCGCAATGATTTGGTTCTTATCATCGGATCATTGCCGCGCAGCCTTCGAAACGTCGCCGCCGTGCCGCGTCGGATGCACCCGCACCCCGATCCTTCGTTGACGATCGTAGATGCTGCGCCTCGCCGCGACATCCTCAATATTGAGGATGCCTGCTGGAATCGATCGCACCGCATCCGTGCGATGCGGCGCCTGCGGCAATCAGAAAATGGGGATGTCCGAGGCACGCTCACGCGTGCGGAAATGGCCGTCACGACCGACATCGACAGCCGCATGCACGGCGTGCGGATCGGCACCATGCGCAGCAAGATCAAGGCGCCGTCGCAAGAACGGTTGTGAGAAGGCGCGCCGGTCCCGGCGCGCTGTAAGGCGACCGAACCCGCTCAGCCGCGCCGGCCGCGCAAGCCTTTGCTCTTGCCCGCAGGCGGTTCGCCCGCACTCATCCGGTCCAGTTGCCGAACGATCTCCGCGCGCAACTCGGCCGAAATCTCCACGCTGTCGAGCAGCTCGGAAATCCACAGCCCGTCGGCCGCGAGCCGGCAGATCATCAGCATCGCCGCCTGCTCGAGCGGCACCGGGTCCGGGCGCGTCCACTCACGCATCGGCACCGACCAGCGTGCACGTGTCTCCTGCTCGGTAATCATCGACGCGACCAGCACGCGCAGCACGTCGGTGCTCGCGGCCGGCTGCGCGGTGTCGAGCACCGCATGCAGATACGCGCGCGCCGCCGCGCCATTGTCATGCGCATCGGCCGCCCGGTGCGCGGCCATCTGCGATGCGAAGCGCTCGGTCGCCTGCCCGAACAGCGCATCGAGCAAGCCCTGCTTGTTCGCGAAGTGATACTGCAGCGCGCCTTTCGTCACGCCCGCGCGTTCGGCGACCGCGTCGAGCGTCAACGCGGCCACACCCTGATGTGTCGCGATCTCGGATGCGGCTTCCAGCAGTTGCGCGCGCACCTGCTCCGGCGCTTTTTTTCGCCGCACGCCGGCGGCGGGCGCGGCTTCGTGTGCTTCCGGTGCGCCTGCCGGCCCTGCCGTGTCGACAGGCGTGGAGATGTCGCGCGAAGCGGATTCTGGGCGTTTTTTCATGGGGGCGATGTTAGCACCCGTGGTCTCGATATAAACATTCCAGCTGGATGGTATGATCCGCCGCATGAACAAACCCGCCCCCTCCCACTGGTCCGCGCTCGACGCCGCGATCGCCCGCGGACGCGACGCGCTGATGCGTCTTCAGCAGCCTGACGGCAGCTGGTGTTTCGAACTCGAGTCCGACGCGACGATCACCGCGGAATACATCCTGATGATGCATTTCGTGGACAAGATCGACGACGCGCGCCAGGCGCAGATGGCGCGCTACCTGCGCGCGATCCAGCGGCTCGACACGCACGGCGGGTGGGACCTGTACGTCGACGGCGATCCGGATGTGTCGTGCAGCGTGAAGGCGTACTTCGCGCTGAAGGCCGCCGGCGACAGCGAGCATGCACCGCACATGGTCCGCGCGCGCGACGCGATCCTGAAGCTCGGCGGCGCCGCACGCGCGAACGTGTTCACGCGCATCCTGCTCGCGACGTTCGGCCAGGTGCCATGGCGCGCGGCGCCATTCATGCCGATCGAATTCGTGCTGTTCCCGAAGTGGGTGCCGATCTCGATGTACAAGGTCGCGTACTGGGCGCGCACGACGATGGTGCCGTTGCTCGTGCTGTGCTCGCTGAAGGCGCGTGCGCGCAACCCGCGCAACATCGCGATTCCCGAGCTGTTCGTCACGCCGCCCGACCAGGAACGCCAGTACTTCCCGCCCGCGCGCGGGATGCGCCGCGCGTTCCTCGCGCTCGACCGCGTGGTGCGCCACGTCGAGCCGCTGCTGCCAAAACGCCTGCGGCAGCACGCGATCCGGCATGCGGAAGCATGGTGCGCGGAGCGCATGAACGGCGACGACGGCCTCGGCGGAATCTTTCCGCCGATCGTTTACAGCTACCAGATGATGGACGTACTTGGCTATCCTGACGATCATCCGTTGCGCCGTGACTGCCAGAACGCACTCGAGAAGCTGCTGGTCACGCGGCCCGACGGCAGCGTCTACTGCCAGCCGTGCCTGTCGCCGGTATGGGACACCGCGTGGAGCACGATGGCGCTCGAACAGGCACGCGGCGTGGCCGCGCCGGAAGCCGGCGCACCCGCGAGTGCACTGGACGAACTCGACGCGCGCATCACGCGCGCGTACGACTGGCTCGCCGAGCGTCAGGTGAACGACCTGCGCGGCGACTGGGTCGAGAACGCGCCCGCCGACACGCAACCGGGCGGCTGGGCGTTCCAGTACGCGAACCCGTACTACCCTGACATCGACGACACCGCGGTCGTCACCGCGATGCTCGACCGTCGCGGCCGCACGCATCGCAACGCGGACGGCTCGCACCCGTATGCGGCACGCGTCGCGCGCGCGCTCGACTGGATGCGTGGCCTGCAATCGCGCAACGGCGGCTTCGCGGCCTTCGACGCCGATTGCGACCGCATGTACCTGAATGCGATCCCGTTCGCCGATCACGGCGCGCTGCTCGATCCACCGACCGAGGACGTGTCGGGCCGCGTGCTGCTGTGCTTCGGCGTCACGAAGCGCGCGGATGACCGCGCGTCGCTCGCGCGCGCGATCGACTACGTGAAGCGCACGCAGCAACCCGACGGCAGCTGGTGGGGCCGCTGGGGCACGAACTACATCTACGGCACGTGGAGCGTGCTGGCCGGGCTGGCGCTCGCAGGCGAAGACCCGTCGCAGCCGTACATCGCCCGTGCGCTCGCGTGGCTGCGTGCGCGTCAGCACGCTGACGGCGGCTGGGGTGAAACGAACGACAGCTACATCGACCCGGCGCTCGCCGGCACCAACGCAAGCGAAAGCGCGTCGAACTTCACCGCGTGGGCGCTGCTCGCGCAGATGGCGTTCGGCGATTGCGAATCCGACTCGGTGAAACGCGGCATCGCGTATCTGCAATCGGTGCAGCAGGACGACGGCTTCTGGTGGCACCGATCGCACAATGCGCCGGGCTTTCCGCGCATCTTTTACCTGAAGTATCACGGTTACACCGCGTACTTCCCGCTGTGGGCGCTCGCGCGCTATCGGCGTCTGGCCGGTGCGTCTTCTTCCAGCGGGTCCGGCGTGGCGACCTCGCACACCACCGACACCGCGCTCGCCTGAGCATGTGCGTCATGCCCGAGCCCAGGCTCGGGCGGCAACGCGCCGGTGCGCGTCACGGCGTCCGGCGCGATCACACTTCGATCCGCCACCCTTCCCGCTCGCTCGTCGCGCGGATCGCTCTCGGACACTGCACGCCGATCGTCGGCAATTCCACGCAGGCCGGCACGACGCAGGTTACGGCTTGCCCTGCAGCGACTCGACGATCCGGTACGCGGTCTTCACGCGATCCTCGATCGGGAAGCTGCGGTTCGCGAGCATCACGATCGCGATCCGCTTCGCGGGAACGAAGGCGACATACGTGCTGAAGCCGTTGGTCGACCCCGTCTTGTTGATCCACGTGTCCGGGCGCGGCTTGAGCGGCGGCTCGATTTTGGTCGCGGGCGTCGCGTTGTGGAGCATCGGCGGCGCATTCCCCGCGAGCAGCGTCGGCAACGCGACCGGATACGGATACTGTTCCCAGATCAGGTCCTGCGTGAACGGGCCCGCACGGAAATAGCCGGTATGCGTGCGTTCGAGCGCGCGCTGCAGCCGCGGCGACGTTTCGACGAGCCCCATGTTCGCCTGCACGAAGCGCAGCAGGTCGGCCGCCGTCGTCCTGACGCCGTACGCCGGCTGCCACAGCATGCCGCCCGTCATCCGGATCGGCTTGCCGTCCTGCGTATAACCCTGCGCATAGTCGGCCTGGCGCGCGGCGGGCACGTCGATGTAGGTATGCGTCATCCCGAGCGCGGGGAACAGCCGCTGTTCCATCAGCACCGCGAAGTCTTCGTGCATCGCCTTCGCGGTGAGAAAACCGAGCATCCCGATCGCGACGTTCGAATACGTGCGACGCGTTCCCGGCGCGTACGCAGGCCGCCATGCGTCGAGATAGCGCATCAGGTCCGCATCGTCGCGGATGCTGTCCGGCACCTGCAGCGGCATTCCGCCGGGCGTATGCGTGCCGAGATTGAGCAGCGTGACGACACCGAACGGCTTGCCCTGCAGCGCGGGAAGGTACTTGCCGGCGGGGTCCGTGAGCGACAGTTCGCCGCCTTCCTGTGCGTCGGCCGCGAGCGTCGCGGTCAGCGTCTTGCTGACGGAGCCGATCTCGAACAGCGTATCGCCGGTCACCGGCTTGCCGGTTTGCGTCGACATCACGCCGTAGTCGAACACATAAGGCTTGCCGTCGGCGACGACGCCGATCGCCATGCCGGGAATGGCGAACTGCTTCATCAGCGGCGCGACGTGGCGGGTCACGGTGTCGTGAATTTCGTCCTGCGTGGCGGCGGCCGAGCGGCCGGCCATGGCGGCGGCGCACGCGGCGACGAACAGGGTCGCGGCAATGCGGATCGCGTTGAATCGCATGATTGCGGTTCCTTCGATTTTTGTGATGGTTGCGTGAACAACAGGTCCGGCCGCGCCGCGTGAGGACTGCGGTAGCCGATCTGTCGAGCAGGACTATCCGCCGCCGGCCGCTTGCCAACAATCGATGAAATTTTGCGCGAGCCTAAAGAAAAACTTATGCGGCCCGCGAACCGGCCATACGGACGTCAGTCCGGCAACCGGTCGAGAAACGCCAGCATCGCGGCGTTGAAGCGCGCCGGCCGTTGCAGCGGCGCGAAGTGGCTCACGCCTGGCAGGATCGTCAGCGTCGCGCCCGGAATCGTGTGTGCGAGATACGCTGCATGGTCGGGGCGGATGAATTCGTCGTGCTCGCCCTGCACGATCGCGACCGGCACGGTGATCGCCGCGAGGTCGGCCGCGCTGTAATCCGGTTGCGTGCGCATCATTTCGCTGACGGCCGCGACGAACGCATCGAACTCGCCCGGCGTCGCGGACAACCGCGCGTAGTCCTTGCGGTGCCGCGCGAAGCAGCGGTCGATCAGCAGGCTCGGCACCATCTCCTTCGTGCCGCCCGGATCCATGTTGCACGCGAAGAAGAACACGCCCACCACACGCTCCGGCGCGCGGGCAGCCAGCACGAGCGACACGCACACACCGTCGCTCCAGCCGACGCAGCGCGCGCGCCCGATGTGCAGCGCATCGAGCACCGCGAGCACGTCGGAGGCCATGCGTTCGTAGGAATACCGGCGATCGTCGCGTGTGCTGCGGCCATGGCCGCGGCTGTCGATCACGATCGCGCGGTAGCCGGCAGCGAGCAGCGCCGGCACCTGGCCGCCCCAGTTGCCGGCGTGGCCGAGACCGCCGTGCAGCAGCACGACCGGCGGCCCATCACCGAACGACGCGTGCCAGATGCGCGCGCCGTCGTGGTCCAGCCATCCCTCGTTGTCGGCCGCCGGCAGCGGCGTGCCGCCTTGCGCGTCGAAGCGGATGAGATCGTCGTCGGTGAATTCCGCATTCATCGTTCTGCCGTCCTTTCGAGGGAGACGAGCTTGCGATTGTAATGCGCGGGGTGGCGTGCCGCGATGCGTCCGCGCACTGCGCGACGGTGCGGCGCCGTGCCGTCAGGCCTGCGTCGACACCAGCCCGCCTGAGGTCGAGCCGCCAGACTTCTGGATCGCCTGCGCAAGCTGCGCGATCGCCGTCGACAGCGCGGCGGAGATTGTGCTGGCTTCCGCGCTCAGCGTCTGCTGCTCGATCGCCGCGGCCGGATCGTTCTTCGCGCGCTGCGCGGCGGCCGCCATTTGCTGCTGCACTTGCGCGAGCTGTTTCTGCAAGCGCTCGATGAGTTGCTTCAGCTGCTTGACCGCGGGATCCTCGAACGAGGATTCCGACGCGCCCGGCGT
The DNA here is from genome assembly GCF_902833125.1 of Burkholderia sp. BCC1640. Taxonomy (NCBI): domain Bacteria; kingdom Pseudomonadati; phylum Pseudomonadota; class Betaproteobacteria; order Burkholderiales; family Burkholderiaceae; genus Burkholderia; species Burkholderia sp. BCC1640. Next base: position 28,595 of record NZ_CADFEF010000031.1, read on the forward strand.
CTGCCCCGCGCTGTCGGCCGGCGCCGCACTGCCCGTCGGCGACGACGCGGTGGACGTCGCCGTCGACGCGGCACCGGTGGCCGTCTGACCGGTGGTGAGCGAAGTCTGCGCGGCGGAAGAAAGATCGATCTGCATCGTGTCGGTCCGTAATGAGTGTGCGACTCGGGTCGGTTGAACAAGGGATACCTTGCAACTCGTTTACGGCATTCGTCGGACAAAACTTTAGCCCCGCCCTCCGAAGTGCGTTGAAACGGCACCTGCGCCGTGGCTGCCGTACGCGCACCGTCGATTGTCGCGAAGGGGCCAGATTAGGCGACCGTCGACGCTGGTAAAATCGCCCGCTGGCCTGCTGCCGCGGCATACCGGCTGCTTCCGGCAAGGCCGCGCGGGCTATCCGCGTCGGCGCCCGCCCGATCGGGCCCGATACGCGATGCCGTCCGGCGCCGTCGGTGCGCGAGCCCCGCGCCCGCATCGACATGACGACGCGCCGACTCCGGCACGCACACCCTTCATCACGCATTTCGAGGAACTTACGATGGCCCGCATCGGCGCCTTCTGCCTGACCACGTGGCTCGCGGCCGCGATTCTCTATTTCGGCCAGCATTCGGTCGCGATGATTGCGCTCAGCGGCGTGGTCGTGTTCGGCGGATTCGACCTGCTGCGTCCGTAACGCCGGTCGGCGCGGCGCGAACACGATCAGCCCGTCAACGCTTCAACACATCACCGCGGCAACGTCCTCAACGACGACGGCCCGCCCGACAGCGCAATGCGCTTGCCCGTATCGCGCAGCTTGCCGCCCTCGACCACATACAGCGCGAGCTGGCGCTCGACGTTGAACTGCACCATCACGTGCCGGCTATCGGCCGTAAACACGATGCCCTGCGCGGCTTCGCCGCCCGGCACGTCGCTCGTCTGCACCGCACGGCCGTCGCGTATCTCGAACAGCACCACCCTGCCGAGCTTGTGGCGACCCGGGTTGTCGGCGGTCAGGTTCGAGCCGTCCATCGCCTGCACGGCGATCCACTTCCCGTTCGGCGAGATCGCAACGCCTTCCGGCAGCGACGGTACCGTCAGGTACTGGACCGTGCGGAACGGCGTGCGCGACACGTCGATCAGCGCGACCGAATCGGCATCGCCCGCGAGCGTGCCCGTGTAGCCCGGCAGCCCCGCGAGCCCGACGTTGCTGACGACGGCCCAGCGATTGTCGCTCGACACGTCGATCGTATAGGGCGCAACGCCCGTGCTCAGCCGCGTGCCGCTGTCGGTCACCTTGCCGTCGTCGACGTTCAGCACCGCGACACCCTGCTCGTCGCGCAGCGACACGAGCGCATGCTTGCCGTCGTGCGTGAAGCTGATCCCCGCGAGCCGCTTCTTGCCGATCCTCAGGTTGCCGTCGAGCGTCACCTGCGTCCCGTCGATTCGCAGGATCGACACGCTGCCGTCGACGTTCGCCACCAGCGCAAGCCGGCCCGACCGGTCGATCGCGATCCCCTGCGGGTGCGTGCCGAGTTCGATACGCGTGATCGCCGGCGGCGACGCATCAAGGTTCACGACCTGCAGGAACGTGTCGTACACGAGCTGCTTCGCGTTCTGGTCATAGCGCGTCGGCGCGCCGACCAGCGCGAGCTTCGCGCCGGGCGCGATCGCGACGGCCTGCGGCGGCCCCTGGATGCCGTTCTCGACATCGACCTGCAGCACGACCTTCGGCGGAACCACACTCGCGTCGAGCAGCGTCAGCGTGTCGGCGGGCGGCGACGCGAGATAGGTGTCGCGCCCTTCGACGCGCTGGTACTTGCCGTCGTTGCCGGACACGATCCAGTCGGCCGCATGCGCGGCGACGGCAGTGGTGACGAGCGTCAGCGCGGCGAGCAGGCGGGCGCGACGAAGGCGAAAGGGATTCGAATGCATGGCGGTCGGTTCTCCGGATTGGTTGCGGACGCAATGACTCGCACGACCCTGCTGCTCGACGGGTCGATGCAACCGCATGATGCATGAAAGCCCTCGAATCCGGCGTCTCGTGCCCGCCGCTCGAGAACATGCAGGGCGGGTTGATGCGTCCCGCGCTATGTCACATATCAATCAATTTGTGACAACGTGTGCGAGAATTCCGAACCGGCGCATTCGGTCGGCACACCGGCACACGTCGCGCGACTCACGACACTCACGGCATCGAGGAAACGCATGGATCGGCAACTGCGCTGGGGCGACGCCAGCAGGAGGGACAGCGTCAACGACGGGCGAAATGCCATCCTGCGCGCGACGCTCGATACGATGATCGAGCACGGGATCGACCGTCTGTCGATCGACGACGTCGCGCGTCGCGCGAACATTTCTCGACGCACGCTGTACCGCTATTTCGGCACGAAGAAGGAACTGATCCAGGGCGTGATTGGCGTCGAGAATGCCGCGTTCTTCGACGAGATGCAGCGTGCGCTCACCGGCTTCGAGCACGACTTCGAGGCCTATTGCGAGGAAAGCATGTGCTTCGCGGTGCGCTACCGCGATCGTCATCACGGCGGTTTTCACCACAACTATCTCGCGACGAGCGTCTCCACGGAGGTGTTCGGCTACATCGTCGAGAACGTCGCGCCAATGTGGCAACGCGTGCTGGAACGGCCGTACCGCGAATACGTCGCCCTGCATGGCGCGCAGGTGCCCGCACTTGACGACATCATCGCGCTGATCAGCCGCATCGGGCTCGCATACTGCCTGATTCCGGCGGACGAGCAGGCGATGCGCGCGCAGATGCGCATCCTGTGGACGTTCCGGCCCGTACCGACCGGCAAGCCGGTCGCCGCCAGGATGAAGGCGGCGCGCTGAACGGCAACGCGCGCGATGTCGCGCAACCCGGCCGATGCCATCCGATACCGGCCACGAACCTTTCAACTCACACTGGATTCCCTCATGACGACCTGCGGAGTTTCCGTCTCCGGCCGAACGCTCGATCGCGCCGACTTGCTGCTTCTCGTCGAAGGCTCGCCCGCGCCGATTCGTCTCGAAGACTGCGACCTTGAAGGCGCGGACCTTTCGCGGCTCGATTTGCGCGGCGTGCGATTCGAGCGCTGCGCGCTCGCGGAAGCGTCGTTCGTCGGCGCGACACTCGCGCAGACCGCGTGGATTCGCTGCCGCGCGCGCCAGACGAGCTTCGCGTCGGCCGACCTGGAGGACGCGCAGTTTCAGTCCTGCGATCTCAACAACACGAGCTGGCGCCGCAGCAAGCTGAGCTCCGCACGCTTCGACGAATGCAGGCTCACCGGTGCGGACTTCGAGGAATGCAAGTCACTCGGCATCGAGTTCTCGAACACACTGCTGGTCGGCGCGAGTCTGCGCCGTTTCTCGTTCCGAAAGACGCGGCTCGTGGCGCTCGATTTCTCGGATGCCGATCTCGCCGGCACCGACTTTCGCGACGCCGTGTTCGAAGGCGGCAGCCTGAGCAACGCGCATCTGAACGACGTCCGGTTCGATGGAGCCGACCTGCGCGACGTGGAACTCGGCGGCACGCCGAAGCTACTCGCGTCGGGCGTGCTGCGCGGCGCGACCATCTCGTATGACCAGGCCGCGATGCTGATCGAGAATCTGGGAATCCGGGTCACCTGACGACTGCACGCGCATTGCTTCGCATCGCGGCCGATATCCGCGACTTCGCGCGCGAACCGCGCATGTTGCAAATGTCGCCGGCGATCTGTCGAATATTTTCGTCACTTCGGCGGCATTCCGAGCGGCGCGCACCACGCACGCCCCGCGCGCTCACATTCGCCCACTGAACCCAACGGAATTCAAATCACTAGGGAAAATCCTGAGACATCCTTACAGCGATTTACCTGATGATTCACAGGAACGTCATGTTTCGGCGATTCCACTTTGCAAAGTGCTTTCGTTTTGCTTTAACGCTTCGATATCTCCGCGCGGCAAACGCGACGATCGAAGCACGAAACGGCAAGCGTCCGCAAGTCGCCAGGTGTTCAATACTTTCAACAACCCGGTCGAGAGTAATCGTGAGAATCCGTGGCCCGCTGGTGCGGTGGAGACGAGGCGATGCGCGCAACGTGCGCGTCGCGATCTCGTCCGCCGACGACAGTGACCGCCGGCAGAGTCCTCGCCAGCATCTGTCGATCTATACCATCCTGTCCCGCCGTTCCGTCCGCCGTCACAACGCCGTCGCCGCACGCGCGTTCGTTGCGATCCACACCGACGACGTGGCATCGCTCCTGCCTTAGCACCCCGTCCCTTCCGTTCGACCTGCGCATCGTGTCTGCGCGATTCGCTTCGTAGACCGAATGGACTCCCGATCATCATGCAGCGCCGGCGCTCGTTTCGAATGCCGGCCGGTTACACACGTCCACCCTTGAACCGTGGCGCGGCGACTCGCCAACCGCCGAGCACCGCGCGCTCCAATACGGAAGACATGCCATGCAACTCCGCACCCTTCGCCTCGCCATCGCAACCGCCGCCATGATGTCCGTCGCGGGCATCGCCGCCTTCGGCAGCACGAACGCCCAGGCGGTCGGCGAGCTGAATATCTACAACTGGTCCGACTACATCGCGCCGGACACGATCCCGAATTTCCAGAAGCAGACCGGCCTGCACGTGCGCTACGACAACTACGACAGCGACGACACGCTGCAGGCGAAGCTGCTGTCGGGGAACTCCGGCTACGACATCGTCGTGCCGACATCGAACTACATGGCCAAGCAGATCCAGGCGAACGTCTACCAGCCGCTGGACAAGACGAAGCTGCCGAACCTGTCGCACCTCGATCCGCTGCTGATGAAGATGGTCGCCGACGCCGATCCGGGCAACCAGTACGGCGTGCCGTGGGCGTATGGCACCGACGGCATCGGCTACAACGTGCAGGCGGTGAAGAAAGCGCTCGGCGACAAGGCGCCGGTCGACAGCTGGGCGCTGGTGTTCGACCCGGCCAACATGGCGAAGCTGAAGAGCTGCGGCGTATCGTTCCTCGACCAGGCCGTCGACGTGTTCGCCGCGACGCTGCAGTACATGGGCAAGGATCCGAACAGCACGAATCCGGCCGATTACCGCGCCGCGTACGAGGTGCTCAAGAAGGTGCGCCCGTACATCACGCAGTTCAACTCGTCGGGTTACATCAACGATCTCGCGAACAACGACCTGTGCGTGTCGTTCGGCTATTCCGGCGACGTCGGCATCGCGCATCGCCGGGCAGCGGAAGCGAAGCGTCCGTACGAGATCCGCTTCGCGAATCCGAAGGAAGGCGGGCTGCTGTGGTTCGACATGATGGTGATCCCGAAGGACGCGCCGAACCGCGACGCCGCGCTGAAGTGGATCAACTACCTGCAGGACCCGAAGGTCAACGCGGGGATCACCAACGCGGTGTTCTACCCGACCGCGAACAAGGCCGCGCGCCAGTTCGTGAAGCCCGCGATCGCGCGCGATCCGTCGGTCTATCCGGCCGACGAGGTACTGAGCAAGATGACGTTGCTCAAACCGATGCCGCCCGAGATCCGCCGGCTCCAGAACCGGTTGTGGGCGCAACTGAAGACCGGGCGCTGACGGGGCAGCTCGCGACGGGCAGCAACGGCCACGGCCACCCTATCGCTGCACCCGCTCCGCATGCGGCAACGCGGCCGCGAACGTGGCGTCGATGAACCGGATCACGTCATCGAGCGACGACGTACACTTCGCGCCCGCGGCAAGCTCCCGAAACGCGCCGTCCGGTCCGAGGCAGATGAGCGGCTTGCGCCATTGCCGCGCGAGCGCGATCTCCTCGGCCGTCCCGTGCCCGCCGGGCAGCGCGACGATCAGGTCACTGCTCAGCACGTTCACGTAGTTCCGGTTGATGGTGTGCGGATCGGCGCCCGGTTCGCGGCGCGGCAGCGGCGTGAGGATCGGTATCTCGACGAACGGATGCGGATAGCCGTCGAGCGGCGCGAAGCCCGCGTGCGGATCGGCCTGCGTCGGCAGGATGCCGATCGACCGGCCCGCCCGTCCCGGCACGCCGGCGAACGCACGCGCGACCGCCAGCATCACGCCCTGGCCGCCGCCCGTCAGCAGGTTGAAGCCAGCCTGCGCGAGCCACGCGCCGAGCGGCTCGGAAAACGCGAGCCACGGTTCCTTGCCCGAGCCCATCACGCCGATCGTTCGGTTGTTGCGTTGCATCGTGAATTCCAGTGATGAAGTTGAATTGAACCGAAGCGTGGCGCCAGGTCGCGAATCCCGGCGCGCGCCGCGCGTCGTCATTCGAGTTCGACGCCCTTGAGCTCGGGGATCAGGAACAGCGTCGCGACCATGTCGAGCACGTAGAGGCCGGCGAGCAGCGCGATCGCCGTCTGGAACGAGTAGTGTGCGGCGAGCGCGCCGACCGCCACCGGCCCGAAGCCGCCGACCGCGCGACCGATGTTCCACAGCACGTTCTGCGCGGTCGCGCGCGCGGCGGTCGGATAGCCTTCGGACATCAGCGTGCCGTAGCCGCCGACCATCCCGTTGACGAACATCCCCATCAGCGCGCCGGCCCACAGCATCGCCGTCGGGTCCGTCAGGCGCGCATATGCGAGGACCGTCACGACCGAACCGAGCTGGTACAGCAGGAACGTCGGCTTGCGGCCGATGCGATCGGCGAGCTGCCCGAACGTCCAGACGCCGATCATCATCCCGACGACAGTCGCCGCCGTCCACAGCCCCGACTTCGTCAGCGAGAAACCCATCTGCTTCGACAGGAAGGTCGGCAGCCAGATCATGATCCCGTAATAGCCGAAGTTCTGGACCGAGCACAGGATCACGATGCCGAGACTCGTGCGCGCGGTGCGGGCGTCGGCGACGAGCATCCGGAACGCGTTGGCCCGCGGCCGCGCCGCGCGTTGCACGAAGACTTCCGGCTCGTGCAGCCGGTTGCGCAGCAGCCACGCGAGCAGCGCGGGCAGCACCCCGACCGCGAACATCCCGCGCCAGCCGATGTGGAGCAGCAGCAACGGCGTCAGCAGCGCGGCCAGCAGCACGCCAGCCTGCCAGCCGAGCGCGACGTAGCAGGACACGCGCGCCCGCTTGCTCGCCGGCCACGCTTCGGCCGCGAGCGCCATGCCGATTCCGAACTCGCCGCCGAGGCCGATGCCGGCGATGGTCCGATACACGAGCAGATCCCGGAAACCCTGGGCGAACGCGCACAGGCCGGTGAAGATCGCGAACAGCACGATCGTCCAGGTCAGCACGCGCACGCGGCCGTAGCGGTCGCTCAGGGCACCGAACAGAATGCCGCCCGCGACGGCGCCGATCAGCGTCCACGTGACAAGCGCGCCGCCTTGCCCGGGCGTCAACTGCAATGCCGCCGTGATCGCCGGCAGCATGAAGCCGAGGATCAGCAGGTCGAAGCCGTCCATCGCGTAGCCGATCGCCGAACCGGCCAGCGCCTTCCACGCGTACGCGCCGACCTGCTCGCCGCGCGGCGTCGCCGGATCGCCGAGCGCCGAAGATTTCATGTTTGCTGCCATGGTGTCCTGCCGGAAATGTCCGGGCGACATTCTAAAGCCTGTTCCCGCGCATCACGGGCGCCGGACGCGCGCACGCGAAAAGCGCCGCGCTGCCCGCTTCCGGGAACGGAAGCAGGCAGCGTCGGTAATAAATTTGAAAGACATTGAAGCCGGCGATCCGCAGTCAGGCGGGACACCGAAAGAACGCGATGAAGCGGGTGTTGGGAGGCCGGCGTCGCCGCCGGCGCGGGTCGAACGGCACCGGAGCGGTGCCGGTGCGGGGCAGCCTCAGCCCTGATCGTCGCCGGGCCACCAGGTTTTGGCTTCGCGGTCGACGATCAGCGTATCGAGATCCTTGCCTTCGAGCCACTTGGGACGGGGGCCACGGCCCGACCACGAGCGGCCGGTCGTCGGATCGTAATACTTGGCAGGCGCCTTGCGTTTGCGCTGGACGATGTAGCCGAGGGCGCTCAGCACTTCCTGCTGCGAGATGCCCAACAACTCGACCTGCTCCTTGAATGCCGCGAGTGCGGCTTGCTTCTCCTTCTGCTTGGCTTCCGACAGCTTGATATTCAGGTCCCGAAGTTGTGCTTCGAGATCCTGCAGGGCCTGGGTCATGTATTCATCCTCTTTGGGCATGTTTTTATTCAAAAAAACCTCCGACGGCCGAACCTATCACGAAGTTCCGCCAATCGGTGTTGCGATATGTGAATCGTTTGCCTGGACCTGTAACGCTTTCGAAGTGTACCGAACGCCACGCCATCGTCGAAAACCGCACGGCATCGGCACGCAACACATGGCGCCGCACCTTGCACAGGCGCGGCATGGCGCGAATGATAGCAGTGCGCATCCGTCATGTTCGAGGACTTTTGCGGTCCGGCGCACACTTGCCTTCGCCAGCCCGCGCGCGTCGGCGCCGGTGCGGCGGTTTACGTGCCGAAGCGGCACCCGTTCCACGCAACTCGCGCGAACAGCGCATGCAGCTTCGTGCCGCGCGCGGCCCCGATCTGACGACCGCGCTGGCCGCGCGCGGCGCGTGCAACGTTTCGGCGTCGATATGGATGACGTAACGTTTCACGTCTCCGGGCAACGCGGCCAGAAGGTAGCCTGGCCGGGAACGGGCACGCACGAGGTCGTGCACGCGATTGAATCCGATACGAAGACGTAGCGCGATGGGCGCTCTCTGCTCTCGTGATTGTTCGATTGCGTCAAGCCATCGGCGAACCCGACGCACCGCCCCGCAGCCTCGACGTTCCCCGCCGAGCGGGAATGTTGCGCGGCGTGGCGTCTTGCCGTGCACCTGCGATGACCGCTGCCATGCGTCGCGGCATCACGGTTCGACGCGCTTACGGCAGCGGCGGCGCGTCGCGCAGCACGGCTTGCAGCCCGGTCGCGAACGGCGTCGCATGATCGATCCCGAGTGCGCGCACGCGCGACGCATCCAGGTGGCAATCGTACGGACGCGGCGTCGCGTCGGCCGGCGTGTCGATCCGTGCAAGCGCCGCATCGACGCCGAGCGCGACCGCGATCCGCTGCGCGATGTCGTACTTCGTCATCGGCTCCTCGCCCGACCAGTGACGGATGCCCGTGACCGACGAGCCCGCGAGATGGCGCAGCGTCAGGTCGCGAATGACCGCCGCGACGTCGGGCGTGTAGGTCGGATAGCGGATCGCCCATGCGTCCATCCCGACCGCATCCGCACCCGGTCGCGCGGACGCGACGATCGCCGGCACGAGGCTCGTGACGGCCGACTCGCGCCAGTCGACGATCGGCCCGTAGAGCAACGGCAGCCGCAGCACGCAGGCAAGCGGCGATGCGGCGAGCAACGCGGCCTCGCCTTCCAGCTTGGTGCGGCCGTAGATGTTCAGCGGGTTCGGCGCGGCGTCTTCGCGGTACGGCGCGGCCTTGCCGTCGAACACGTAGTCGGTGGAGATGCCGAGCGTCCACGCGCCGTAGCGCGCCGCGAGCGCGCCGATGCGGGCCGGTGCGTCGACGTTGATCGCACGCGCGGCGGCCGGGTCGCGTTCGCAGACGTCCGGGCGGCGTTCGGCGGCGCAGATGATCACGGCGGCCGGTCGGCGAGTTGCGAAGAGGTGTTCGAGCGCCGGCTGATCGAGCGCGTCGAGTCGGGCGACGTTTTCCGGCGGCAACGCGAGGCGCCGGGCGCCCGCGGTGTCCGGGTTACGGATCGTTCCGATCGGCGTCAGTGACGATTCGCGGGACAGCGATGCGGCAACCGCACGGCCGAGCAGGCCGGACGCGCCGATGAGAAGGATGGTCGGATGCGACACGGTGGCCAACGATGAAAGGGAGTGAGGGCCCCCAATCTATACGAGAACACGCAACCGATGTCGATTTCGATCGCACGTCGACGACGTGCGCGTGATGAAAACAAGGCCCGATGCGCGATTGCGCGCACCGGGCCTGTCGTGCGGCACGAAGCCTCGCGCCCGCTTACTTCCGGTCGAACGAATAGCGCCCCGGCCCGCTCACCGCGAGCAACAGCAACCCGCCGATGATGCTGATGTTCTTGTAGAAGTTGATCATCGCGAGATACTGGTCCATGCCTTGCAGCGCCCAGTAGCGATGCCCGATCAACGCGGTCGCGAGCGTGTAGACCGCGAACACCAGCGCAAGCGGACGCGTGTAGAACCCGACCGCGATCAGCGCGCCGCCGACCAGTTCGACCGCCACCGCGATCACCGCCGACAGCTCGGGCGACGGTGCGCCCGTCGAGGCCATGTACGCGACCGTGCCCGAGAAGCCGTTCAGCTTCTGCCAGCCGAACAGCACGAACAGGATCATCATCAGCACGCGAGCCGCCAGCAGCAGCTCGTCCTTCTTCGACTCCAGCGAAACGTAACGCATAGCAATCACCTTGAATTGACGGTTTGACGCATTCGGTGCCGATGGCCGCCGCAACGGCGAACCCACGGATCGGCAACGAACCCTCCTCGCACGATCGAACGGCGGGCCGGCCGGCCCGCTGCCGAGGAATCCGCCCCGTCGCGCCGTCGTGGCGCGCTGCGGAGCGGTTCTGGCGAAGCACGGGTGCAGTCTACTGTCTCACCGAAAATCATCAATCCGTCGAAACAAGATTGGCTGTCGCGATTGAGTGGACAATTGTCACGTAACAAACGCGTCATCCGCGGCCGGGCACATTGGCCGGCGCGCCTGCCCGCCGGATCACATCAAATCGACCGGCAGCGTCTTGTCGAGATTGTCATGCCATGCGCGAATGGTCTTCGGCACGGTCTTTTTCCACGCCGGCGCGCTCGTGTAATAGCGCATCCGCACCTTGTCTTGCGCATCGAACACCAGCAGACCGATCCACAAATCGGTGCCCCGGCGCATCACGATCGCGGCGTTCGTCGTCGCGATGCCGCGTACCCAGTACGACTTCACGCCGGCATTCAGGCCGTCGAGATCCTGTTCGTCCGCGCTGGAGTTGACCGTGTCGACGAGCGTTTGATAATCGGCGCCCAGCAGCTTGTGCGCGATCGCGTTCTGCCGTGCATCCGCCAGCACCTTCAGGGTCACGAGATCCGCCGCCTGGCTCGCCTGCGCCTTCGACGCCGTCACGTAGTCGCCCGAATACACGACGCCCGCACCGGCGCCGCAATCGGCATCGCCGCCCTGCTGTGCGACCCGCACGCGCCCGCCCTTGCGGCTGAAATCGAGCCGGCATCGATCCTGGCGAAACGTGGCGCTGTCCCCGTGCAATTCGATATCGCCGCTGAGTCCGCCGGTATTCGCGCCGTTGTTGCCGCTCAATTCGAAGTGAAGACGCGGTGCCGTGCCGGTGAACGTCAGCACGCCGCCGACGGACGGGTTCGCGCTGTCGCGATACCACGTCTGCTGCCAGCGGTCGGCCGCAAGCGACGTGCCGTTCAGGATCGCGAGCCGCTCGCGATAGCGGTCGCCGAGGCAGGACGCATCGTTGCCGCAGCGATCGCGCTGCTTGAGCCATTTCAGCTGCGCGGCCTTCAGCGCGGCCGTATCGCCGCCTTTTGCGAGCGCCTTTTTCCATGCCGCCGCCAGCTCGCCGTCGAGCGACGACAGCCCGGCGTCCGCGCAGATCGCCTTTTCGGTTGGCGAAACGGCTTTCGCGCAATCGAAGCTGGCCGCGTGCGCGGCAATCGGCGAGATCGTAAGCATTGCCAACATCATGACGGATCGCAGGTTCGTGCTCCACGCATGCCGGCCGTGAAGTGCAGCCTGCCCTCGCTCGCCCGCGCGAGCATTCGATCGATTCTTCATTGTCATTGGACTGGACTCGTCGTGGATGGCGGTGAGTAGAAGCTACGTGCCCGATGTACGTGCCCGATTCGTTCGAGGTAAAAATACCCGGCCCGGCATGCGCTGTCGGCCCGCGCCCCCGGCGAAGCCTAACGCGAATGCGCGCCGCCGATCAATCGGCGCGCTACCCCCGCGCGCCCAACCGCTCCGCCAGAAACCCGATGAACGTGCGCAGCGTGACGAACCCTTCCCGGTGCTGCGGAAACACCGCATTCAGCGTGATCGGCGACGGCGCATACGCGTCGAGCACCGGCACGAGCGCGCCGCTGTCGAGCGCCGCGCCGACGATGAAATGCGGCAGCAGCACGATGCCGAGCCCCGCGATCGCCGCGTCGCGCACGACTTCGCCGTTGTTCGCGACGAGCGGCCCCTGCACGTCGAACGTGCGCGCCGCACCGTCGACCCGGAACTCCCAGCCGACGCGCCGCTCGCGCCCATACATCAGGCACGTGTGGCCGGCGAGGTCGGCCGGCGTCGCCGGCGTGCCGTGGCGCTTCAGGTAAGCGGGGCTCGCGCACGCGATCATCTCCCACGCGCCGAGCTGCCGCGCGATCAGCGTCGAATCCTCGAGCGTGCCGATCCGCAGCACGAGATCGAAGCCCTCGCCGATCAGGTCGACACGCCGGTCGGTCAGGTCGACGTTGAGCCGCACGGCCGGATGCGCGGACAGGAATTCGGCGATCAGCGGCGACACATGCGTGATCCCGAACGACAGCGGCGCGCTGATCTTCAGCGAGCCGTGCAGCTCGGTGCTGCGCACCGACATCGCCTGCTCGGCGTCGGCGACCTCGGCCAGGATCCGCTGCGCACGCGCATAAAACTCGTGCCCCGATTCCGTGACCGCGAGATTGCGCGTATTGCGATGCAGCAAACGCACGCCGAGCGCTGCCTCGAGCGCCATCGTGCGCCGGCTCACGAACTGCTTGGACAGCATCAGTTGGTCGGCCGCCGCCGTGAAGCTGCCCGCATCGACGGTCGCGACGAAGATCCTCAGGTCGTTGAGTTCCATATTGTCCACCTCAAAGTGACAGTCATTATCTCTACAGCCATTTATTTGTCAAATCGATTGACCTAAGATTCATCTCAACGAACAGCCGGCCCCACTTCCGAGGGCAGGCCAAATCCAGGAAAAAATCATGATCGAGACTCGTGCAGCAAACCAACGTGGCCGTGCCGAGCATGGCTGGCTCAGCTCCCGTCACACGTTTTCTTTCGCGAATTACTACGATCCGAAGCAAGTCGGCTTCTCCGACCTGCTGGTCATCAACGACGACCGCGTCGCGCCGGGCCGCGGCTTCGGCACGCACCCGCACCGCGACATGGAAATCCTGTCGTACGTGCTCGACGGTGCGCTGGAGCACAAGGATTCCATGGGCGCCGGGTCGGTGATCGTGCCGGGCGACGTCCAGTTGATGAGCGCGGGTACCGGCGTGCGTCACAGCGAGTTCAACCACTCGCACGAGACGCCCGTCCACTTCCTGCAGATCTGGGTCGGGCCGTCCGAGAAGGGTGCCGAGCCGCGCTATCAGCAGACGAACATCGCGGCGGACGACAAGCGCGGCAAGCTCACGCCGATCGTGTCGCCCGACGGTAGCGGCGGTTCGCTGAAGATCCGCCAGGACACGCGGATCTACGCGGGCCTGTTCGACGGCGACGAGCGCGCCACGCTCGAACTCGCACCGGACCGCTTCGCCTACGTGCATGTCGCACGCGGCAGCGTGACGGTCAACGGCGTGACGCTCGGCGAAGGCGACGGCGCACGTATCCGCGACGAGCAGGTATTGACGTTCACGGATGGCAAGGATGCCGAAGTGCTGGTATTCGATTTGCGTCCGGTCGAAGTGACGGCCGAGTGGGCATGACGCCCGTTCGGAACATCGGGCCCCGCTGAACGCGGGGCCTTCTTATTCGGAGATTCGCAACATGGCCAAGGTACTCGTTCTTTACTACTCGTCCTACGGGCACGTCGAAACGATGGCGCAGCACGTCGCGGAAGGCGCGAAATCGGTGCCCGGCGTCGAGGTCACGCTCAAGCGCGTGCCTGAAACCATTCCCGTCGACCAGGCGAAGGCGATCGGCGTCAAGGTCGACCAGGCCGCACCCGTCGCCACCGTGGACGAACTCGCGAGCTACGACGCGATCATCTTCGGCACGCCGACCCGCTTCGGCAACATGGCCGGCCAGATGCGCACGTTCCTCGACCAGACCGGCGGCCTGTGGATGAAGGGTGCGCTCGTCGGCAAGATCGGCAGCGTGTTCGCGTCGACCGGCACGCAGCACGGCGGCCAGGAAACGACCATCACGTCGTTCCACTCGACGCTGCTGCACCACGGGATGGTGATCGTCGGCGTGCCCTATGCGTGCAGCGGGCTCGTCAACATGAACGAAATCACGGGCGGCACGCCGTACGGCGCAACCACGCTCGCGGGCGCGGACGGCAGCCGTCAGCCGAGCGCGAACGAACTCGACATCGCGCGCTACCAGGGCAAGCACGTCGCGGAACTCGCCGCGAAGCTCGCGTCGTAACGCGGGCGCTCCCTCCCGGGAAGCCCGGGACCGCGCCGCACGCCGCCTGCGCGGCACGCACGAGAACGAACGGCGCCGGTTCGACCCGGCGCCGTTTTCCGTCGCGCGAACGCAGGCCGTTACTGGCCCGATGCCGGCGCGGCGGGCGCAGCGGGCGCCGCCTTCGTCGCGGGCGCCTTCTCGACCGCGTTCTGCGGATAGTTGCTCTGATCGTTGGTCAGCCGGTAGCCGCTGCCCGTGCCGATCGCCTTCAGGTCCTTCGCGTGGCGCGCGCGGGCCGCCTTGCGGGCTGCCTTCTTCTGCGCCTTGTCGAGTTGCTTCTGCGTCGGCGCGGACGCCGGATCCTGCGCATATGCCGCCGGCGCGGCGGTCAACAGCAGACCGAACGACGCCGTTACTGCCACTGCCACCGAAACCACGCGAGACTTCGTCATGGCCGGATCTCCTTGTCGATTGTTGGTTGTGGGTCGAACGCCGGCACGCACGCGACGGACGTCGGCGTGCGACCACGGCGCCGATGCAACGTTAGCCGATCGCTGCGCAAATGTCCGTGCCGGTTCCTGAATTCTCCTGATAACGGCAACGATACATGCGCGGCAGGCGCCCGGCCAGACGGCGTGGCGCACGTGCCATCAGGGAAACCGATAGCATCGCGCGCCGCCGGCACCCGGCGCCGCTCAGATCCAGCGCGACAGCACCGGCAGCAGGATCGGCACGACGAATGCGGTCAGCACGCCGTTCAGCCCCATCCCGAGGCCGGCGAACGCGCCGGCCTCCTCGCTGACCTGGAACGCACGCGCTGTGCCGATCCCGTGCGACGCGACGCCGAGCGCGAAACCGCGCACGGCCGGCTCCTCGATGCGCAACGCGTTCAGGATCGCGCGGGCGCACACGGCGCCGAAAATCCCGGTCGAGATCACCAGCACGGCGGTCAGCGACGGAATCCCGCCGATTTCCTGCGCGACGGCCATCGCGATCGGCGTGGTCGCGGATTTCGGCGCGAGCGACGCGATCGTCTGGTGCGACGCGCCGAACAGCGCGGCAATGCCGACCGCGGACACGATCGCGGTCAGCGAACCGGCCAGCAGCCCGACGAGCAGCGGCACCGCGGCGCGCCGCAGCTTCGACCACTGGCGGTACAGCGGCAGCGCCAGCGCGACAGTCGCCGGGCCAAGCAGGAAGTGGACGAACTGCGCGCCCTCGAAATACGTCGGATACGGCGTGTGCGTGATCGTCAGCAGCACGACGATCAGCGCGACCGCGATCAGCACCGGATTCGCGAGCGGGTTGAAGCGCGCGCGGGTATAGACGGCCTGTGCAATCAGGTACGCGATCAACGTGATCGTCAGGCCGAGCAACGGAGTCGCGGCGAGGTAGACCCAGATCGCGCCGAGTTTCGGGAAGGCCGTCATTGCGTGCCCTCCGCCGTGCCGTCCGCGCGCCGCTGGCGGCGCAGCAATGCACGCGTGACGAGCGCGGTCACGGCAATCGCGAGCGACGTGCTCACCGCCAGCGCGACGACGACCGCGAGCGCATCGCCGCGCACGCGGTCGGCCGACACCATGATGCCGACGCCGGCCGGCACGAACAGCAGCGACAGGTGGCGCAGCAGTTCGAGCGCAGTCGGCTCGATCGCGTCGGCCATCTGCGGGCGCAGCATCACGAAGCCGAACAGCAGCAGCATGCCGATCACGGGGCCCGGCACCGGCAGGCCGAACAGATAGGACACCCCTTCCCCGAGACACTGGAAGGTCAGCAAGACCGCGAACGCCTGCAGCATGAAGCGCTTCTCCCGAACATGGCTGCGCGCTCGTGCAGACGCGCGACCGATCAGCCGGCGGCGTGTCGCGCCGGCGTGGACGATACGCGCGATCGTATCAACAAAGGCTGCCGGGCGGGCTGTCGGCGCGGCGCGCGACTGCGGGCAACCGCCCTGCAGCCGGATCGAATCGATGCGACACTTGCCGCCGGACGATGCGAAAACGATGCAATCCGCGCGCACGCGGATGCGTCGCCTACGCACGGCGCGATCGAGTCATGGATTCGTTCGCAACGAATGCGCGCCGCACGGCGCACATGAGACATGCATGAGCGGCCGGGCCACCTGCCCGCGCCGCATCAAGGAGAAGGTTCAATGTTTTCGTGGTTTGAACGGCGCCTGCCGACGTTCCCGCTCGAGGATCCCGCCACGCCGCCGAAGGGGTTTTTCTCGTTCGTCTGGGCGTGCACGAAAGGCGCGCGCGGCTGGATCCTGCTGATCGCGCTGACGTCGGCCGCGACCGCCGCGTACGAAGCCGTGCTGTTCGCGATGATGGGGCGCGTGGTCGACTGGCTGTCGTCGGCGACGCCGGCCGAATTCGGCGGCCGGCATTTCGGCACGCTCGCCGGCTTCGCGGCGATCCTTGCCGGCAGCGCATTGCTGATCGCGCTGCATACGATGATCAAGCACCAGGTGCTCGCGATCAACTTCCCGATGCGGCTGCGCTGGCTGTTTCACCGGCTGATGCTCGATCAGAGCCTTTCGTTCTACGCGAACGAGTTCGCGGGCCGCGTGACGACCAAGATCATGCAGACCGCGCTCGCCGTGCGCGACGCGCTGTTCATGTCGGTCGACGTCGTGATCGGCGTCGGCGCGTACCTGATCGGCATCCTCGCGCTCGCGGCGAGCTTCGACTGGCGGCTGATGATTCCGCTCGCGCTGTGGGCGCTCGGCTACGGCGTGGCGTGCGCGTATTTCGTGCCGCGCCTGGGTGCGGTCGGTAGCCGGCAGGCTGACGCGCGCGCGCTGATGACGGGCCGCATCACCGACGCCTATTCGAACATCACGACCGTGAAGCTGTTCTCGCACACGCGCCGGGAAGCCGACCACGCGCGGCGTGCGATGGAGGCGTTCAAGGTGACCGGCGATGCGCAGATGCGGCTCGTCAGCGCGTTCGAGGTCGTCAACCACCTGCTGTCGACGCTGCTGCTGGTCGGCTCGACCGGCCTCGCGCTCTATCTGTGGCTGCACGGCGAGGCGAGCGCGGGCGTGGTCGCGGCCGTGATCGCGATGGCGCTGCGCCTGTCGAGCTATTCGCACTGGATCATGTGGGAGATGACCGAACTGTTCGAGAACGTCGGCACGGTCCAGGACGGCATCAACACGCTGACGAAGGTGCGCAGCGTGGTCGACGCACCCGACGCGAAGGCGCTCGCCGTGCAACGCGGCGGCATCGTGTTCGACAACGTGAGCTTCGCGCACGAGGACAACGAGCGCGCGGTGTTCGACGGGCTGAACCTGACGATCCGGCCGGGTGAGCGGATCGGCCTGATCGGCCGCTCGGGCGCCGGCAAGTCGACGCTCGTGAACCTGCTGCTGCGCTTCTACGACGTGGACGACGGCGCGATCCGGATCGACGGACAGGACATCGCGCACGTGACGCAGGACAGCCTGCGCGCGGCGATCGGGATGGTCACGCAGGATACGTCGCTGCTGCACCGGACGATGCGCGAGAACATCCTGTACGGCCGCCCCGACGCGACCGAGCAAGAGATGCACGACGCGGCCGTGCGCGCGGAAGCGTCCGACTTCATCGACCGGCTGCGCGACCGGCACGGGCGCAGCGGCTACGACGTCGAGGTCGGCGAGCGCGGCGTGAAGCTGTCGGGTGGTCAGCGGCAGCGTGTCGCGATCGCACGCGTGATGCTCAAGGATGCGCCGATCCTCGTGCTCGACGAAGCGACCAGCGCACTCGACTCCGAAGTCGAAGTCGCGATCCAGCGCAGCCTCGACGGTCTGATGAGCGGCAAGACGGTGATCGCGATCGCGCACCGGCTGTCGACGATCGCGGCGATGGACCGGTTGATCGTGCTCGACGAAGGGCGCATCGTCGAGGAAGGCACGCACCTGCAGCTGCTTCAGGCGGGCGGCATCTATGCGGCGCTGTGGGCGCACCAGAGCGGCGGGTTCCTCGGCGAGACGGCGGATGCGGAGGGGGCGGCGCAGTAACGCACGACAACGCATCGGGCATTCGCCACGCGCGCGGATGCACGATGGCGCGCGTCGTTGAGCCGGTTTGATGCGGGTGGCCCAAATTCCGTCCCGGTCTTAAGTGGAAAATTCCGGCTCTTCAGGGCGGGCCGGATCGGCCCGATCGGTGCACTGGCGGGTTTCCCCTCTTCCAACGTAACCTCGGTTCGGGACAGTTTCAGCACGCCAGCGGCCGGACTGCTCGTGCAACACACGGCGGCTAGAATGCCCGGGCGGGCGCCCTTGCCCAGATTCACCTTCTTTTCCGGCGTCCACCGGAATTCGTGACCTTCTGCACGTAATCGCGCGCCGACCGGCGCTCGAGGCTGCAGCGCTCAAACTGCCCATACCGATAGCAGATCACGCGCGCTTCCAAAGACAGCTTCCGTGCAGACACCTCCTTATCGACGACAGGCGGGATAGTTCTTCCACAGAGTCCGGAAAGGCTACGGCTAGACATCGCGACTCACTTGGACTTGACGACACCTCACCACTCGAGCACGCCCCGCCCTGCTGGAAGCGATCCATTCGGTCTGGCCACCGCGTTGCAGACGGGATAGCCGGGAATCTCCACGATACGTCCCGTCACCGGAATCGGGGTGCCGGGATAAACGTTGAAATTGTCGAGGCTTTGGCCGTCCGCTTTGGCACCTTCCACTCGATAGTGAACATTTCCGTTCGCCGTCAGCTTCACGCCGGACGTTTCGCACGAGACCGAGAGCCCCTCGCGGGGCTTCGCCGGCAATTGGCGAACAATCCCGCTGAAGGCGAGGTTGGTGACCACGCTTGCAGACGACTTTTTTGTATGATCGGCCCCCAGCACCTTAACTACTGGTTTCACATCGAGTCGATAGAGGGTTTCCGTCTCCACCGCGCGCAGTGCCTTGAGCGTGATGACCTTCGTCTGCCCGGGAGCCAAGCTGATCCGGAATGGATATGCATAAAGTGTCGGCTGCACGGCGTTACTGACGGGTTCAAGACGTTCGCTTTCCAGCGGCACACCGGGATTCAACAGGCGTGACAGCGTTACGCTGACGTATTCGTTGCGATCTCCATTGTTGATCACCTTGACCGAGGTGCCCTCATCCCTCACTGTCGCGTCCTTCGGCATCATGTCGATCGCCGCGATCGCCGAGAACGGGATGGTCAGCGCCATCGCACTGAATGCGCGCAAGAACACGGATGATTTTTCGTTCATGCGGAGATATCCTTCAAATAACCCTTCACTGTGCCGGCACGCTCGCCGCCGAATCTTGCTTGACCGATGAACGCTCGACGACACGTCGGCCGTTAGGGTGTCTTGATCACGGGCTCGAATGTCATCGACAACACGCCGCTGTACGTGCCAGCAGTGCTCTTGAATTCGCCGGCGGGAGGATAGGCGGCAATGTTGAGGTTGTAATACCCGACCGAATCGACTCCCTCAACCGGCGCGGATGGGTTCTGGAACTCCGTGGCCTGCCCGACCAGCAGCGGCTTTGATGCGCCGCCTTCGATACCCAGCTTGACCGTCGGCGCGCGAAATTCCAACTCCGGATTCGATTGATGCGTGATCGTCAGCGGTGAATCCAGGCGAACCTGGAAGGTTCCGCTGCTCGACACGAGCTTCAACCGTGCCTGCACCTCGTAGGGCGTATCCCAGCCGCCGAGTTGCTGCATTTCCAGTCCATGATCGAACCACCCGCCCGAATCGTTCGTGACAAACAGATTGTTGGGCCGTGTTACGTGGGCGGTGATCTTGCTTGTCGTTTTGCCGGTCAGTTTTACCGTCTGCGCCTGCACGACCACAGGCAGCATCAGCACAACGCACAGCCACTTCCTCATAAATCGCTTTGGCATGCTCGCTCCTACGGTTTGACCACTACGGTGAACGTCAGCACATCGCTGTAATCGCCCTCTTTCACCTTGGCGTCCACGGTGGTCTTGAATGTCGGCACGAAACACGTCTTGCCAGAGCTGTCGAACGGCAACGCGGCATTCGAGGCGTTTGGCAGAGACAGGGCCGATGTGCCACTGTCCAGCGTGATGTCGTACGGGATCAGCTGCGACGCATCGGCCACGTTCTTAAGCCTGTACCGGTTAGCGACGACGCCGTTGGCGTCGCTCGCGTTGATGACGAAATTCTTGCCTTTGACCTTCGGTCCGGAGTAAGTGAAGCAAAGTTGATTCGCAATCTCGGGAAACGATTTTTCCGATTCCCCCCGCGGTAACTCGCCCAGATTCCAGTCCGGTGCCGTCACGTTTACTGCGATATCCAGCGGCTGGGGTGAATTCGGGTTCACAACTGTACATGCCCCCCCGGTCTCTCCAACGCGGATATATACGGAACCGGTATTTTCATAATAACCTGGATAACCATCAGAAAAACTCTGTGCAGCCATAATTCCGATAGCCGGCCAATCCGCAATTTTGCTGTTATCCATTCGTACACTCGCTACTCCGATAAACGGTTCGGTATTGACCCAATCTTCGGATTGACCATAGCCGTAAGATCTTCCACCGGGAGGATTGTCTTGCCATCCCCAAGCAGTTACAACGCCATTCAAAAAAACGCCGCTTGGACGTTTGACCAAAACGTTTCCATTTCCGTCATAAGTATGAACGATCAATACCCTACCCACGCTGCCACTACTAGGGGCCATTTTCTTGAAATCGATCGAGACCATGAAGCTGCTCGTTCCATCTCCGTTGTCCATCCATGAACAATCGCTATATCCATTGATTAAGCTCGCGGGCACCAAAGAACTCCCGCTCGCATGCGTGCATACTAAAAAAAGGGCGCACATCGTCAATAGCTTCCATTTCGGACATTTCACTTTATCTAACAACACCTTTGGCATTCCCCTGGCACGGCGTCAGGTACCGCCATGCTGATAAATATTTGAGAAACAAGCTCAATTGTCTGCGACTCGACATCGACAACCAGACGCATACACCATCATCGCAAACTGCGAGGCGTTACCCCCCCTGACCGTTCATCTGGTAGATCACGACGCCATAGCCAACACTGACAAGCAGCGGCGCCGTCGTGCCTTCCTTTTGATCGGCTCTGACCGCGACGCGCTCGCGCGGCCGGAATGTCACCCGCCATACCTGATTCTGTCCCGGCACCGAAATCTCCTTCAGTACCATCCGATATCGCTGCCCGGGCGAGAGTACCAACCGCCGGGGCAAAACCAGTAACGCGGGCCGCTCAACCTCCTCAACCAGCATCCGCTGCTCCGGCACTTGCCCCGGGTTGATCACCAACTGCTGGGTGATGTCGAGATACAACGGCGTGTCGCCGATGTTTGTCGCCCACAGCTCGCTCGCGGGCTTGTCCGGCGCCAGCGTCAATTCGGTGCGCGATAACTTCAGAATACCCGCCGCATGACAGCCGGCGCAGCACAGCACCGCGAGCGCCGCCGGAACCCAGTTCATGCGCCTCGTCACGGACACACCAGCGTTTTTGCCACATCGTCCACACGCAACGTCATCTGCCGGGCCGGAAAATGCTGCGGCGTCCCGGGGAAGACAGCCAGGGTCTGCGCAGGCTTCGCCTTGTCATACACGACGTCGGTAAAGATCTGGCGGATATTCCCCGTGTTTTCCAGCGTCAATCCGCCGTTTTCGCAGCGATGCGTCCACGCGGATTTCTGCTTGCCCGGTGCCGGCATGTGCCGCACCAGCACGCCGTAGCCAATCGCCACCGACATGGGGGCGGTGATCTTGTCGTCCGGCGCGTTGTCGACTTTCAGCGATCTGACCGGCAGGATGTACAACCGGTAAAGCTCTTCCAGCTCCGGCTCGCCCAGCGATTTCAACACGATCGATCGCGTCTGGCCCGGGCCGAGCGTCAGCTTGTCGGGGCTCGCCAGCATGCCCGGGCGGGCGACCTCGCCCAGATTCACCTTCTTTTCCGGCGTCACACCGGGATTCGTGACCTTCTGCACGTTGATGTTCAAATAGAGCGGCGCATCGCCCATGTTCTTCACGGTCACCGTCTGTTCGTGCGCGTTGAAGACCTGCGTCGACACCGGCATGACCATCAACTCGCCTTCGGCATGGGCAAACTGGCTAGCTGCCATCACCAAGCCGAACAACAGCGAAAGCGGGGTATTACGTTTCATTGCATTTCCTCTCTGAAATTGACCGGGTCGTCATTTGCAACGGAAGTAGTTGCCGCTTTCCTCCGTCAGATCGCATGTCAGGCGTCGCCCTTCTTGCTCAACGGTGACGAGCCGCAGCATCTTCTTGCTCACGATCGAGAACAGCCCGTTCCGGTACGCCACGTCGCCCGTCTCGGCGATCCTGCCGCTGACGGGCTTGCCTCTCTCGTCCGTCAGGAAGCCGCTGTAGATCATGCTGATGTCGACGCGCGCCTTCGCCGAATAAACCTGCCCCGGATGGGCTCGAACGACGTTTGCCGGCACCTCGATGTTCATGTCCAGCTTCGCGTTGTCGCTGAACACACGTGCAAACGACACGTCGCTGTACGCGTTGAGCGGCACAGCGTATGTTCCGCCTCCCGCTACCGGGCTGCCTTCGACATTGAAGCCATACTTCATGCCGTCCATATTCGGTGTCTTGAGCAATAAAGCACTGCCGCTCGCGCTGTAACGTCCGACAGCCACGCCGTCCTTGCTCGCTGCCACCATGCCGCGATAGTTGAAGTCGGCATTGCTGCCGCCATTGCTCGTGCCGAGGTTAAGCGAAACATCGCCACGCGTACCGGACCGCGTACCGTAGAGGTTGACGCCGTAGTTGCTGCCGACCCGATTGGCCGTGACGCCAATGGTCGATGTGCCGAAGCCGTTGACGAAATCCTTGCGGACATCGCCGCTCAACTGGGTCTGCCCACCCGCATGCGCGGCGTTGAAGCTTGCCTGAACCTTGTCCAGCGTCATCGTCGTGTTGAAGTACACGCCGTAGCCGCCGTTGCCGTTCTGGTAGCCCCCCTTCTGCACGCCGAGTGCGAACATGGCCCATAAGCCGTTCGGCCGGTAGTTCCAGCGGACCTCCGCCTGATGTGAAGCACCGCCGAACCCCGACTGCTGGTAGTTGTATCCGACGATCGCCTTTCCGATGTTGCGACTGTAGGATGCGCTCGTACTCGGCTGCCCACTGTAAAAGCGCGACACATTCGTGCGTTGGTAGCGGCTCACTGTCAGACTGCCCAGTGCCTCGCTGGCCATCGAGATGTTCACGTAACCGCCGACTCCGCGCTCGCCGCTCAGCACGCCGAGCGTCGGGGTAACATCGATACCGGCGATCTGCGTCGGGCGCGTGATATTGATTTCTGCCGCCCATTTGCCGCCGTGGCCGGCCAGCATCGAAGCATTCACATAGAACTGCTTCAGGTTGCGACTCACGGCAGCTTCGAGCAAATACCCGCCGCTACCCATCTCCTTGCCCGCGGTGAAATGCCAAGCATTGCTGCCGGAGGCGCCGAAATTGAGGTTGTTGACTTCACGACGCTCGCGGCTAACCACGTTGCCGTTGCGGTCGACGAGCCGGACCTCGACCGGGTAGTAGCCGCCCGGCAAGTCGACAAAGCTGATTTCATTACGCCCGATCGATGCCGGCCGCTTCAAAATCAGGCGATCGTTGCGGTAAAACTCGTAATTACCTTCGGCTGTCGCATAAAGGATCAGCGAACCGGCGTTAGTGTTCACCTTCAGGTGTGCCTGACTGCCGATCGTCACGAAGTGGTCGAAGCTCGGCGACAGCAGCGTGCTGACGGAGCCCGACGTATAGTCGATACTGTTTTGCTTGCCTGCCCGAACATACGTGCTGGCGAAGTTCTTCTGCAAGTAATACGACGACACGCCGCGGTCGCTACCACTGTGGCCGCGCGCCGTCGTCTGGTTTGCATACCAGTTCGCATAGCCAAAGCTTTGCGATGGAAGCCCGACCCAGGTGTTGCCGTTGATATTCGCCGCGCGATAGCCGTCGGACGCGGCGCGGAGATCGATCGACTGATTGTTGACGATACCCAGATTCGTCGGCGGCGCTATGTAATCCTCGCGCGCGTCGCGGATCGAGATCGATCGTCTCATCTTGTCGACGGTCACGTGATAACCGTCTATCTCCAGGTCGCAGCCCTTGCTGCAACGCTTGTAATCCAGTTGCGAGACGACTCGCTTGAGCGTCGAGACATCTTCCGCCGATATTCCATTTTCTTGGAATTTCGCGGCGTCGAACGTCAGCACGCCATCCGCTTGCGAAAAACCAATAAAGCCCGGCAGTGTCCGCCCGTTGAACGTCGCAACGTAATTCGCCGCATCATCCATTTCGGCCGCACTGAACCCCTCAGGGATTCCATACGAAATCTTCAGATCTGCAAATGCCTGCGACGAGATGAAGAGAAACGCACCTACCCACAGCTTGTTGAGACGAAAAGGGACTTGATCGGCGTACACGCTTAATCTATGGGGGAAGAGGAGGAACGGACATAAGCGATTTTTTTCGGCTGGAGCGAATCAGGAAGCCCTGCAATGAGGGCTTCCGGTTAGCGCTTACTTCATCATTTCTGCAATTACCAGAGGTTCGAAAACCATGGCCTGAGCGCGGCGGCAGCTGCCGTTCGTGCTCAATGAGTGCTTCCCGTTAGGGCTTCGGTGCAGTTGCCAGAGGTTCGAAAACCATGACCAGATCGCCGCTGTAGCTGCCGCTCGTGCTCACGGTGCCGACTTTCGTCGGCGCCTCGACGTTGATCTTGATGTCGTGAATTTCGTCAAAGCCGCCGTTGCCCGCGACCGTCTGAGTGATCTTCTGCGCCGTGCCGAACGTGACAGCTGCGTCGCCGCTGTTGCTCGACATCGTGACCGCGGCATTCTTCATTTCGTACTTGCCGTTTGACAGTTTCAGCGGCTGGGCCAGCGAAATGTTGAAGTCCGCGTTCTTCGACCATACGCGAACCGGCAGCGTCTTCGAGAACTTCGTCTGCGTGTGGTCGTCTGCTTGCAGTTCTTCAGTGCTGTACCAGGTCGAGCCGTCGGGCTTCGACACGAAGATGCCGTCGTCGATTCGCGCGGTCAGCGTGATTTTCTTCGACACCGTATCGGCATGAGCCGTGTTTACGATGCCAAACAGTGCCGAGGTCACGCCCAGTGCCAGAACGAGTTGCTTGAGTTTCATCAGCTAATCTCTATAAAGCCGTTTAAAAAAATAAATGCCGATTTAAAATTAAGGTCGACACGCAATGCGTGGAATGCACACCCCACAGGAAAGCAATTTTCCGGATTCCCAACTCCTCTTAAATAAGACAAGTCAGAAAATATTATTGGAATAGATATGACAAGTAAGAGCGAAAAAGGCGTTCTTCCGGAAATTTTCGCGGTGATTGATAGATTAATTTAACAATTCATCGAGCCCCAAAAAAATTCCCCGGAGTCGAACGGGAGGCTTCCCGCGAGCGTTACATGCGCAGAGACGAGACAAAACGAGACGTGAGGATGATGCGACGAGCCATTACGGATTGACGATGAGGCGGCCCTGTCGGCTTGTAATGCGACTGCGCAGCGTTCAGTACTACAGAAGCGTCAAGGAACCTCGTCCGAAGCTTCGGTCGTGTATGCGCGAGATCGCCTATGGCCAGGCTGGAGCACGTTCCATTCGCCGTCGACCTTCATGCCCGAACTGTCGCCCGCCAGATGGATCGGGTCGCTGTCGTGAACGATCGGCAGTTGGATCTCGAGTGTTTGCGCGCGAAGGCACAGCGCCGTGTAGCTTGGTACCGGCAGGGAAGCCAAAGCCAGATCGCGCAGGCTTTGCGCGAAGCCTTGCCATCGGGGGCCTGCAGGGTGTTCTCGGAAAAAAGTGAGTTCGCCCACACCGCGCCGGGAAGCCGTGCAGCAGGTGATTGAACAGCGCGACTATTCGGAGCGCCGGACGTGCGCGCGCTCATTGAGCTCAATCGCCGGACGTTCCGACGGCCGGCGCCGTCTGTCGCCGACCACGAACTGCGGCAACGGCTGCGCGAGATGGCGCAGCAGCGGACATGGCTTGGTTCCCCCGCGGCATCTCTTACTACTTCGAGAGGACCTGCCCAGCACCACAAACGCACGGAATGTGCTGTATCGTGCAGTTCGTGTACGAACCATTATCTGTCACGTTGATGCTCGTTCATTTGATCGGCAACGATGCGATCAAGCGCATCGACTGTCTCGGCCGGCCCGGTGCCCATCGTGGGGCTGTACTTCCCCTGTACAACCAACATCGGCACCGCGCGCACGCGGTACGCTTCCCACATTTGCCGGTCCGCCTGAAGCGCACGTTGCGTCGCCGGCGAATCGACCATTACGGCGAAGCGCTGCGGATCGACGCCGTGTGCGGAAACGAACGCCATTTGTTGTTCCGTGGTCAGCAAGCGGTTGCTACCCCCGTGAATCGCATCGAACGCGGCCGGAATCAACGCCTCCTGGTGCAACGCAACCAGCGCGTGATAGAGCTTCGCATACGGGAGCAATTGCGGAACTGGCGCGACCGGCACACGTCGGAACACGATCCTGTCGCCCTGCTTTTCCCGCCAGGTCGCGAGGGTCGGTTCGAGCAACCGGCAGTACCGGCAGCCGAAATGAAAGAATTCGACGACTTCGACCTTGCCGGCCGGCACGCTGACCGGTACCGGCGTATCGAGCGTCCGAACACCCGCCTGCGCCGCCTGCACATCGAGACCGCCCTGAAGTACAACGACTAGCGCCGTGATCAACGCGGCCCGCACCCACTCTTTCTTCATCGTGTTTCCCTTGTGCCGGCAACCGGCGCGAAACGTGTTGGAAACTCCCGCCGCACCGATGCCGGATTTCTATTTACGGGGCGCCGCGGCAACGCGCGGCACTTCTTCGTCGGTGCACTCAACTCCCCTGCATATCCACAACCGACGGCCCCTTCCCCGCTTCCTTGCGCCCGTTGATGCTGTACAAGTACTTCGCGAGCGCATCGACCTGCTCGGCTGGCAGCGGCGCGCCGTACGACAGCCGCATCTTGTTGCTGATCGTGGCCCACTCCTTTTCGGTCAAAGGCGGCTGGCGCGTCACCATGCCCGTCGAGTGACAAATCAGACATTGCGCGTTCGCGATCTCCGATCCCTGCCCCGGCGGAAACCGCTCGGCGCTGACCGGCAACACCGCATCTACCGACGGAATCTTCACGACCCGCTCTGGATGCCGCCGCCAGTCGAAGCCCCCTTCTGGCATCCATGCCGCCGCCATCGTCACACCAATGACGACCGGAATGCCCCACATCAAAGCCAGACGAAACGCTTGACGATTCATGCTCTGATCTCCCGCGATCAAACGACTTGCAGCGCAACGGATTCGACGCCGTTGCGCATGAAACCCGAACCGTTCCAGTTCGACTGCATCGGCTGGGCGAGCCCCGCCACATTGGTGGCACGCACCATCAGCACCAGCGGCCCCGCCGCGGGCGGCGTGAAGCTGAAGGACCAGCGCCGGAAGCTGTATTGCCCGTAGTCGCGGTCAAGCCGGGCATCGATCCATGTGTGCCCGCCGTCCGCGGAGATCCGCACTTTCGCGACACCGCAGTCACCGCCGAACGCGAACCCGCGCACCTCGACATGCTCGTTGCGCCTCAGTACATCGCCGTCCTTCACATTCGTGATGAACGAGCGCGGCACCATCTTGTTGATCGGAATCATCTTCATGCCGGTCTGGCCCGGCTTCACGTTCGCCCCCGGTGTATCGGGAATCAGGTACGCACTCTTGCTCCAGTAGTTGTCGTCGGGTTCGTCGAGTACTTCGAGATCGCAGAGCATCTTGATCCAGTACGTCGCATACCACCCTGGCACGATCATGCGGATCGGGAAGCCGTTCAGCAGCGGCAGCGGTTCGCCGTTCATCAGATACGCGATGATCACCTCGCCGTCGAGCGCGTGATCGATCGCCAGTGATTTCTTGAAGTACGGCGTCTGCGGCGCGGCCGGCGATTCCAGCCCGTGCATGCGCACTTGCACCGCGCCGGCCCGCACGCCCACGCGGTCGAGCACATCCTTGAGCCTCACGCCGGTCCAGCGCGCGTTCCCCATCGCGCCGTGGCCCCATTGCGCACCCGGCACGCGCGGCGTGTAAAAGCCCCGCGAATTACCCGAACACTGGTTCACGGCCGCCACCTCGACCGGTTCGAAATCGTGAATCAAGTCGTCCAGCGTAAGAGCCACGGGTTGCCTCACATGGCCACGCACGTTCAGGCGAAACTTCGCGACATCGATGCTCGACGGAATGTTCGCCATATGCCAGCGCACGTAGAACTTGTCGTTCGGCGTGAACAGATGGCGGTCGAACACGTCGAACGGTGTTTCGAGCAGCGGCGGCCGCGTGCGCTGCAGGATCACGTCATGCTTTTGCGGAAAACTGTTCGTGATCTCGCGACGGCCATTGCCGAACGGCAGCTCGATAGCCTTCTCGACCGCGCCCCACGCATCGGCACCCGCCAGCCCAGCCAGGCCGAGCCCGAACGTCCGCTCGAGGAACTTGCGGCGGCCCGTAGCGGAAAATTGCGACGTCTTCTTGTTCATTGAGTGCAATCCTGTTTCGAATGAAATTCCAGTGAAGTGCCTGATGGCCTGGCCTTGCGTTCCAGTCGGCGCGCCGGTAGGGTGTTCAACCGGCACGCGTTAAGCGTGACGGACACCGAACTGAAAACCATCGCCGCTGCGGCAAGCGCGGGAGATGCATAGCCGCAGATCGCGACAGGCAATGCAATCAGGTTGTACGTTGCGGCCCAGCCGAGGTTCTGACGCATCACGCGCGCGATGCGCCGGCCGATCGCGATCGCATCGGCCACCTGCCCGACATCGCCACGCGACAGCACGACGGCTGCGGCGGCCGACGACGACGCGCACGCGCTCTGGACGGCGATCCCGTAATCAGCTGCCGCGAGCGCGGGTCCGTCGTTGAGCCCATCTCCGACGAACGCGACAACCCGATGCGCGCGCTGCGCGCTCGCGACGATCTCCGCCTTGCCCTCGGGGCTGACATCCGCCCTCACGCAGGAGCGCGGGAGCCCGACGGCGTCGGCCACCGTGATCGCCGGCCCGGCACGATCGCCAGTCAGCATGCCAAGCTCGATGCCGCGCGCGCGCAGTTCGGCGATCGCCGCCGACGCATCGGCACGCGGTGTGTCGGCCATCAGCACATGTCCGAGCAGGCGGCCGTTGCGCGCGACGAACGCTACCGTACCCTCGTCGCCCGGCTGGTCCGACGCCGCGATCCCCTCGCGAGCGAGCAGCGCGCCGGATCCGACGACAATGCGCGTACCGTCGGGTCCACGCCACACCACACCCAGGCCGGGAACGGCTTCACTTTCGCCCGCGCAGGCGTTGATGTCTTGCACGCAGTATTGGCGCAGCGCACGGGCAAGCGGATGCTCGCTTCCCTGCTCGGCTGTCGCGGCCGCGATCAGCACCGCCGTCTCGCACGAATCGGGTTCGGCATGCACGCGCACGATGCGCGGCTCGCCGAGAGTCAGCGTCCCGGTCTTATCGAAGAACACGGCATCGATCCGGCCCGCGCGCTCGATCGCTTCGACATCCTGAAACAGGATTCCGGCGCGCGCGGCTCGCCCCGCACCGACCATCAGAGCTAATGGCGTTGCGAGGCCGAGCGCGCACGGGCAGGTGATGACCAACACGGCAATCGCATGTTCGAGCGCCGCGCCCCACCCGGCACCCGACCCCACGCCGTAAGCGCAGGTGGCAGCCGCCACCATGAAAATGAACGGCACGAACCGCCGCGTAAACCGCTCCGCGAGCGCGTCCGTCGCGGTCTTGCGCGCGAGCATGCGCCGCAGCGTGCGTGCGATCGCATCGGCGCGGCGTTCGCCAACGGCCGATGTGACCCGCACCGTCAGACTGCCGGTACCGTTCAGCACACCCGCCTCGACTCCGTCGCCGGCACTCACGGCCACCGGCGACGACTCGCCCGTCAGCAGCGCGCGATCGAGCGTCGACGTGCCGCTCTCGATCTGGCCGTCGAGCGCCGCTCGCTCACCGGGACGCAGCACGAACCGCTGCCCAACCACCGCGCGCTTCGCGAGCCGCTCGTGCCGGCTGCCGTCCGCATCGATCATCAATACGGTTTCGGCCGGCAGCGCCAGCAACGCCTGCATCGCGTCGGACGCCCGCGCGCGAATCGTGTGCTCGATCAGCCGCCCAGCCAGCAACAGCGTGACGATCATGGCCGACGAATCGAAGAACACGTCCGCGCTGCCGGACAGCAATCGCCAGACCGACAGCCCGAATGCGATGGTCGCACCACAGGCGACCAGCACGTCCATTCCCGGCGCGCCCGCGCGCAACGTGCGCCACGCCGCGCGCAGGAACGGCCAGCCGCTGAACGCCAGGATCGGCAGCGTGGTCACGCCAGCGAACCACGCGAGCCCCAGTCGGATCGATTCGGGAATGGTGTGATGCGTGTCGAAATAGAGCGTCCACTGCGCCGGCATCGCCCACATCCCGAACACGACGGCCACGATGAGCCGCAGCCGTACGCGGGCGGCCTCACGGGCGAGATGCGCGCGCCGGTCGCGCGTCGTGCCTTCGAGTGTTGCCGTGTAGCCGAGACGTGTGACGGCGTCGAGCAGCACCTCGAGCGTGGTTTGCGTCGCATCCCACTGCACGTGCGCGGCCTCGGCCGCGAAACTCACGCGCGCCTCAAGCACACCAGGCTGCCGGGCCAGCACCCGCTCGACGGCGTTCGCGCAACTCGGACACCACATGCCGCGCACATCGACCACCGCGCTGCCGCCGGTGTACGCTGCGACGTCGCGTTGCGGCGCGCTGGCGGATGTCATTCCCGGCTCCCCAGTTCCGCGCCGCCGCTCCACGGCTTCGTCCGCCCCTTCAACTGCTCGCGCTCGGCCTTGAGCATGGGCGCGTCGAGCGGCGGCTTCGCGTCGTTCCCGAACTCCGTGCGGATGTGATTGGCGACGGCCACCAACTCGGCGTCCGACAGCGTGGCCCCGAATGCCGGCATCGAGCCGTTGTATTGACTACCTTTCACGCCGATCGGGCCGTCGATTCCCAGCAACAGGATGCGTGCGACCATGTCCGGTTTGCCGTTGACCCACTCGGACCCGGCCAGCGGCGGAAACGCGCCGGCTACGCCTTTGCCGTCGGCCTGGTGGCAGGCCGCGCAATGCGCGGTATACAGCACGCCGCCGTCGATCACCTGCGGCAGGTTGCCGGACGCCAGCGACTGATCGGGCTCCCGCCCCGAGCCGTGATAAAGCGTGAAGCTGCCCCAGGCCGTGAGGCAAGCAATAATGCCGACGAACAGCCAGGGCACCGGCCGCACGCCCTCGGTCGGCTCAGCCTTCTCGCGCCGGGCCGCTTCGTTGTCGCGTTCGATGCTCATTTTGCGCTGCCCTCCTGTGCGGCTTTTTCTACCGGGTAGGTGTGGTTCAGCCCGACCAGGTAGTCGACGAGGTCGAGCGCTTCCTGCGTCGCTACCACCTGCCCATGCACGGGCGAAAACGACGGAGGCAGCTTCACCACCGTGTCGCCCGCGGCCGGCGTATCGACGATCTTGAACAGATACGGAAAGGCCGGCATCACACTGCCCGGCGTCACCGCGCGCGGTTGGTACAGGTGGGCGAGATGCCAGTCGGCGCTCGGCTGACGCGCACCGATGTTGAACAGGTCCGGCCCGGTACGCGACGTGCCGAGCTGGTGCGGATAGTCGTACACGTAGTCGCTCGGCACCGCCGCGCGGCCCCAACCACGCAGTGCATCCGGGCCCATCGCCGCCGGTCGCGGCTGCTGGGAGTGGCAGGTCGCGCAGCCCAGCGACACGTAAGTCGCGCGCCCGCGCAGTTGTGCGAGCGTATAGGGGCTCAGCTTTTCAGGTGCTTTCTCGCGTTCGAGTTCGCGATACGGCATCGCGATCAGCACCACCATCGAGAGCGCGATAAGGATCAGCGACCCGATGATGACGGTCATGATTCGTTTCATGTGATGTCTCGTCGATGATTAGGCCTCGGCCGTGACGGCCGCAACTGCCTGACGGTCCGTACGCATCGTCAGAAGTTTGCAGAAGTGATACGCGAACACGCAGTGCCCGAGGGTCATCAGCGTGCCGCCAACCGTGCGCGCTGCAAGATACGGCAGAGTGACGGTCACGGACGCCATGAACGGCTGTTTCGGGTCGAGCATCGCCAAGCCTTGCAGCACGCCACCGATGGTCAGTGACACGAAGTAGATGCCGATGCCCGCGACGACCAGCCAGAAGTGCCACGCGATCAGCTTCGGAAACGGCCATTCGCGCCCGGCCACGCGTGGCATCAGGAAGTAGATGGCGCCGAACATGATCAGCGAATAGAAGCCGTACACGCCCAGATGCGCATGCCCGATCGTGTACTGCGTGAAATGGACCACGCGGTTGAACGATCGCACCGCTTCGAGCGAACCCTGCATCGACACCAGTGTGTAAAGCGCGGAGCCGAGTGCGACGAAGCGCAATGAATACGATTGCCTCAGAATCTCGCCATGCCCCTTGAGCGTCATCATGTGATTGATCGCCACCGCAATCACCGGCACGATCATCATCACGCTCTGCACGATCGACACCGTTACGACCCATTCAGGCACCGGGCCGCCGATCAGGTGGTGCACGCCGGCCTGGCTGTAGAACATGGCCAGTGCCCAAAAGCCGATCAGCGACAGGTTGTACGAGTAGATCGGGCGGCCGACGATCTTCGCGATCAGGTAGTAGGCGGTACCAAGGCCGAGCGGCGTGAGCCACAGGCCGAGCACGTTGTGCGCGAACCACCAGTTGACGATCGCCGATTCGACGCCGAAGTGCACATGCGGCACTTTCGCGACCACATACAGAATCGGGAACCACAGCAGCGCGGCGGCGAGATACCATACCGACACGTACAGGTGATCAACCTTGCGATGCCGCAGGGTCAGCAGCAGCGGCACGGCCGCCAGCGCACCCGCGATCGCGAGCAAGATGCCGATCTGCCAGGGAATCTCGAGCCATTCGAGTCCATCGCTCCAGCCGAACAGAATCGCAGCACAGCCCATCGCGACGCCGAGGTTCCACAGAACCGCGCCGACAATCGCGAAGCGCGCACCGACCAGTTGCGTCTTCAACAAGCGAGGCAGCAGCCACAACGCAACGCCGATGCCCGCCATCGATGCCCATCCGTAAGTCACGATGTTCAGGTGCACGATGCGCGTGCGGCCGAACGTCACCAATGGCGAGCCCGACAGCCAGTCGGGCACCTGGAAGTTCAGCGATGCAAGCAGGCCGAACAGCGAACCAAGCAGCAGCCAGCCCACCGACGATGCGATGAAGGCCAGCGCCGCCGCACTGCTCGACCGGTCAGCCAGCACGCGATCGCGCAGTTCAGCGGGGTCGGGCTGCGAACCAGCGGCGCCGCCGCCTTCCGGCGAAACGCCCGCGAACGGCTCCGCATGGCCGATCTCGCCTTCGGCGAAGATCACCGTGGCGGCCGACTGCCCCATTTTCAGCAAACCGCTCGATTGCGCCCAGATAAAGACGAACAGTCCGAGCACCGTGATGATGAACGACAGGCTGAGCAGCACGCCCAGTGTGAAATTCATGAGTTCTCCCTTGTTGCGTTGAAGCTAGATCGACGCGCCGACTACGCAGGCCGCACGACTCGTCGAAACGAAAGCGGGTTCAGCTCGTGCGCCCCTGGCAACAGATCGGCATGACGATCGGGAGATCGTTCGACGCCTTCCCGAACGTCAGGAAAAACGGGGCATTCGCCGCGTGCGCGTTCACCGCCAACGCGCAAGTGACAGCGACGGTCGCCGACAGTGCGCCTGCCACAATTCGGCGCCGGAATCCGTCTCGCGTTAGGGTTCGGTTCATTGCTTCGCTAACCTGAATCTGATTCGACATGACTGCTCCATTGGAAGGACAGGCGATGTTCGCCTATCGGCACAAAGAGATAAATTTGAAAAGTCAGAAAGTTCGCAAAATTCTTCTGACCAGCGTCACAAATGCCCTTAATGGCACTTGGCCGTGGATCGGCATATCCGGGCCAGTCCGTCGACGTCCCGACACCTGCCGTCAACACTCGGCGAACAACGCATCGACGGTGGCCGCCTCATCCTGCAGTTCATGCACCGAGCGGTCGATGCATTGCCGCGCGAATGCATCGATATGAATGCCCTCGACTCGCTCGTAGCGGCCGTCGTGACAAATCACAGGCACGCCGAATATCAGCCCCCGC
This sequence comes from Burkholderia sp. BCC1640, assembly GCF_902833125.1. Classification (NCBI taxonomy): domain Bacteria; kingdom Pseudomonadati; phylum Pseudomonadota; class Betaproteobacteria; order Burkholderiales; family Burkholderiaceae; genus Burkholderia; species Burkholderia sp. BCC1640. The sequence goes on from NZ_CADFEF010000031.1 coordinate 63,077, forward strand.
GGAATGCCGTAGCTACCATCGGACGGCACGCTCATCGACACCCAGCGGCCGTCGCTGCCGCGGATCCAGTCGCGCATCTGGTCGATCGCCGCATTCGCGGCCGACGCCGCAGACGATGCGCCGCGCGCTTGGATCAGGGTCGTTCCGCGCGCCGCCACTTCCGGGATGAAGGTCTCGCGGTACCAGTTCTCGTCGTTGACCAAGTCCTTGATCAGGTAGCGGCCGACTCGCGCATACCGATAATCGGGAAACATCGTCGGCGAATGGTTGCCCCACACGATCATGTTGCCGATCACATTGACCGCGATCGCGCAGCGCTGGGCCAGCATCGATACCGCGCGGTTGTGATCGAGCCGGATCATTGCCGTGATCGCATCCTCGGGCAGATCGGGCGCAAAGCGGCGCGCGATGGCCGCATTGGTGTTCGCCGGGTTGCCGACGACCAGCACCTTGACGTTGCGGCTGGCTGACGCATTGAGCGCCTTGCCTTGCGTGCGAAAGATCGCCGCGTTCTCTGCCAGCAGATCGCGGCGCTCCATGCCTCGCCCGCGCGGCTTCGAACCGATCAGGAACGCGCAATCGGCGTCGCGAAACGCGACGGTCGGGTCGGTCGTCACTTCCACCCGGCGCAGGAGTGGAAACGCGCAATCCTGCAGTTCCATCACGACGCCCTGCATCGCGCCATAGGCCTGCGGCAGGTCGAGCAGTTGCAGGATGACCGGCTGGTCGTTGCCGAACAGGTCGCCTCGCGCGATCCGGAACAGCAGCGAATAGGCGATCTGTCCAGCGGCGCCCGTCACGGCAATACGCTTTACATCCGGCTTTACTGCATCCATTTTGATATCCTCAATATATTTTCTGGATTAGAGATGGGGACCGCGTGATCAGTGTCCCTATCAGGTTGTCAGCTCAAAATTCAGCTATTCGACGCGAGGCAAGGTGCATGGAACAGCCGGCCTTGCATCACACCGCGCAGGGTGCGAGTCGCGACCACGCTCCAGAAACAAAACAGCATCAGCGCGAAGGCAGTACCCAGCACGGCGAACACCATCATGTCGGTGGCGCGATACAAACCGATCGTGGCTGCGGTGTACACACCAAGCGGGAACGTGAAACCCCACCAGCCGAGATTGAACTGCATCCCTTCCTTGCGATAGCGCAGCGTGAACAGCACGGCAATTACGAACCACCAGATGCCTGCGCTCCAGAGCAGCAGCGCGCATGCCATGCCGAGTTCGTTTGCGAGCGCGGCAAGCGGCGCGAACGAACTGCCGTCGAACGCCGCCGGCGCCACCCGGCCGAGACCGAGAATGCCGAGCGCTCCTGTTCCGATCGGCCCCAACGTGAGCCAGCTCGACGGTGCGAGGTCGCGATGCGGCAGCTTGTGGATGACCAGTCGGAAGAACACAAGCGTGAGCACCGCGAACGCCATGGCTAGCGAGACGGCCCAGAGTGCGTAGCTGACGCCGATCACCGCTCGTGCGCCGTCGATCGACAAGTGCGGCGCGATCACCGCGCCGCTCGATGCGGTCACTTCCGGGCCGACGAGCGGCAGCAACAACACGGCGCTGACGCGCTCGAATGCATGATTCTGCTCGGTGAACATCAGATACGGCACCGCAATGGCCACCACGACGGCGAGCAGCGCATCGATCCACCAGAGCACCTGCGCGACCGAATGGGCCACCGGCCCGATCGCCGGCGCCGCGAACAGCACGAAGCCGTTGATGATAGGTACGAGGCCCATCGGAATGGCGCCGAGGAACATCGACTGCAGCGGGTGCCGCAGCATCGGCCAGATTGTGTCGGGATACCGGATCGCACGCGTCAGCAGCATTGCGGCGAATACGGCATACAGCACGACATCCGCGCACCATAGCGCGGCCGCGATGCCCTGCTGGCTCGGAAAGCGAAACGGCAGCGTAGCGAGTACCAATGCGACGATGCCGTTGCCCATGGTCACCGCGAACCAGTTCGGCGTGAACTGCCGAATCTTGTACGCGAGAAAACCGGTAGATACGGTGCCCGTGTTTGCATTTGAATTGAACATTGCGATCTCCATCGACGACCCATGGCCACTACGATAGCGATGCGCTTGACATATTAAAAATACATATAGATGATAATATCCATACATTTTTTATATACATCAGAATGAACTTTACCCATCTGGCGGCCTTCCTCGCCGTGGTCGAGGCGGGTAGCGTAACCGGCGCATCCGCGCGCTTGCACGTCAGTCAGCCAGCGCTGACCCGCGAAATCCGCGAGCTCGAGGAACGCCTGGGCGTCACGCTGTTCGACCGGCGCCCGCGCGGCATGAGCCCGACCGAGGCGGGGCAACTGCTGGCCGACTATGCAGTGCGAATCTTTTCGCTGTCGGACGAAGCCGAGGCGATGCTCGATGAATTCTCGGGCCTCGTGCGCGGTAGCCTGAAGCTAGCGGCCAGCCGCACGATCGGCAGCTATCTGCTGCCGTCCGTGCTGCATGCGTTCGGCGAGCAATACCGGAATGTATCGATCGACGTGGCGGAGATGAATACGGAGCAGGTCGAGGCCGCGGTACTGGCCTACGATCGCCAGCTCGGTTTCGTCGAAGGCCCGTATGACACGACTTCGTTCGACTCGGCACGGTTCGGCCAGGACCCGCTCATCCCCGTCGCCGCGCCGTCCCATCCGCTCGCGCGCAAGCGCAAGATCCGGATCGACGACATCGCGCGCCACGACGTGCTGTCGCGCGAGCCCGGCTCCGGCACACGAAATGCCGTCGAAGCGGCGTTCGCCGCATGCGGGCTGGCCTTTTCGCCACGCCTGTCGGTCGGTAGCGCCGAAGCGATGAACCGGCTGCTGGTGCGCGGCACCGCGATTGCATGGGTCTCGCGCATGACGATCGAATCGGAACTGACGACGGGTTTGCTCGTGCGCCTGCCAGTCGAGGGGCTGATTATCGAACGCGACCTGACGATCATCTGGCGAAAAGACAGCACGTTGAGCCCGAGCGCACGGCGATTCCGCGATATGCTGATCGACCACTGCGCGCCGGCAACCTGATCGTGTCGCGCCGTGGCGGGCACGAAACCGCGCGACGGTTCCGTGATGCCCGCGCCATGCCTCGAAGTTATGGCTGGTGTTTGGAACATGTATTTTTCATGATGGATCGCCACCCCTAGACTTCAGTCCATGCAGACAGTGAATCGCACTACTGACTGTATGAATCGAAACAAGGAAAGGGCAACATCATGAACAAAAGCATCCGTCACATTTCTTACGTCCTATCGGCACTCACGCTGGCTGCCTCCACCACGGCCGCGTTTGCTACTCCTTCTCCGGGAACGACTTCGCCGGCCGACCACTCTGCTCCACCTGTTATTCAGCAGAATGCGACGCCTGAAGCCCAGCATGCGCTGACGCGCCGCGAAGTGATCGACGAGTTGATCAAGGCCGAGCAGGACGGTACGCTGCAACGCCTGAACGATACGGTTTACCACGGCTCGTAACGCCGGGCGAAGCGGCTGTGGCAAAAGCGTCGAGACAGATCCGCGGCAAAACGCCCCTTCAAGCGCGTGCTGTCGGCAAATGCCCCGACGCCCAAGAAGATCGTTACCGATCAGCTGCGCAGCTACCCCGTGGCAAAGGCAGACGTCGAAGAGTTGGCGAACATGCCTTAGTCAAGGCTGCGGCGCGCGTGAACAACCTGACGGAGAATAGTCATCAGCTCACGCGAACGCAAGCGCCGCAGGCGCGGCTTCCGTTTGCCCGATCGCACGCAGACTTTTCTGTCTTGCTTCGATCCGATCCGTCAGCATTTCGCGCTCAAGCGACAATTGCTGCGCGCCTCGCGGGCCGCTTCGACGCTTGGCGCCTGCGTACCGGTCATGCCCAAAATTCGACTATTGTTTTCTGACGGATTGGCACGCGTGGCCGCCACGCAGCATCGAATCGGCAACGTGACAAGCCCCATCGACTCCTGTTGAAGGTCGTAGATTCTGCTAGCGGTGTCCGTTCGAGCGCTAATCGCGCGCAGCGCAGCCTCGAAATGACCTGCCCGGCGACGAACCGAAGCAGGGACGGCCTCGAGGAGCATGCGATGCCTGCGGCAGCATTCAACTTCTGGATCGAGCCACTCGCGCTTGCAGCTTGGCGCCGAGACGTCAACATCATTCAAAACCTACCCAAACGATCGATCGCTAATCACTGCCTCTAATGATCGGGAAAGCAATTGCCAGCTCTCGTGCGCCTGTCCCGGCTCCGCCATCCTGAGTTGCCGCTCCAGTACACTGCATTGCTGCGCAAGCTCATGCTGCTGCACAATGCCCAACGCGCCTTTCAGCGAATGCAGCTCCGACAGCATTGCCGCCACATCACCGCGAGCATGCGCCGCCTTCAGTACTTCGAGCGACTTCGTGCACGACTTGTGAAACACCGCGAAGAGCGAGGCCGGCATCGCGTGCTCGCCCAGCAACGCGCCGCTCGTGCCGTCACCAACGCCATGCGCTGCGCCACCCGTGGCCTGCGTCAGCACGCGCGCAAGCCCGTCAAGCGACAGCGGTTTGGAGATAACTGTTCGAACGCCGAGTTCGGCACATCGCCGGCGCTCGTCGACCGTTGCGTCAGCGGTCACTGCGACGATTGGCGTCTGCGGCCAGCGCGCACGCATGATCTGCGCAAGGACGTAGCCGTCCATCCGCGGCATGTTGAGATCGGTGAGTACGACGTCGAAAGTTTCATCGGACAGCACCCGTAATGCATCGACGCCGTCCGCGACAATTTGAGCCGTACAGCCGAGGAGTGTCAGTTGCTCGTCGAACAACCGCTGGTTAACCTCATTGTCTTCCGCAACCAGGACATGCAGGCCGAGCTGCGGCGCCTGGACATGGCTATCTGCCGACGCGCCGGCGGTGCATGCCTCGTCGAGCGGTACGAGCGGTTTGTTATTCAGCAGATGGTCAAGCGCAGCGCGCAGCCCAGCCGGCGCATAACACGATACCGTCACCACGCGACCGACACGCACGGGCTGCAACGGGCAGCTAACGCCACAATTGATCACAGCCTGGCAGTCCTCGACGATGCGGTTTTCGCTGTCCGCTGACCACCCGTTGCGATCCCCGCAGATGACAAGCACTCGACCGCTGACCTCCGGCAGATCATCCGGATGACGGAAAGCATCGATCTCAGCGCCCCATGCTTCAATCAATGTCGCGGCATACGTATGCCACTCATTCGCCTCAGCCAGCAACATCACGCGCTTCCCGGCAAGGATGCGTGCGTCTGCCATGATCGACGTGTCTGAGGACTTGATCTGATCAAGCGGCACACGTACTGTAAAGCGGCTACCCCTGCCGACATCGCCGTCGAACTCGATCGTTCCGCCCATGCCGACCGTCAGACGCTGGCATAGCGCAAGACCAAGCCCCGTGCCGCCAAAGCGTCGGGAAATCGATGAGTCAGCCTGCGCAAACGCCTTGAACAACTGTGCGCGCTGCTCGGCATCGATACCGATGCCAGTATCGGTCACCGTCACAACGAGCGTACCGCTGCTGGCTATGTCACCGACGGTGGGTTCATACGCGACGCCGAGCGTAACCTTGCCTTCGTCGGTAAACTTGATGGCGTTCGACAGCAGGTTGTGCACGACCTGTGCAAGGCGACCCGGATCGCCGTGCATCGGTTGATCGATCGACGCGCCGAACATGCCGTACAGCTCAATACCCTTCGCATGCGCAACCGGAGCGAACATCGTAAGCGCCCGCTCGATGACGTCGGCCACCTTGAACTGGATACGCTCGAATTGCATTTCGCCCGCCTCGATCTTCGAAAAGTCGAGCACGTCCTGGATGATCGCGAGCAGACCATTGGACGATGTGCGGATCGTTCGCAACCGGTCGCGCTGAAGTGGATTCAACGATGAGTGAGCAAGCAGCTCTAAATTGCCCATGATCGCGTTGAGCGGTGTGCGAATCTCGTGACTCATCGTGGCAAGGAAGGCAGATTTGGCTGCACTCGCCTGGTCGGCAGCGACCTTCGCGTCGCGCAGCTGCTGTTGCAGTTCGCGGTTCGCGGTCATATCGACAAATGCGGCGACGATTACGTCTTCGCCCAGGTACCGCCCCAGTGCGAAGCGCGCCTGCAGCGCGATTTCGCCGCGGTCGATCGTGGGCAACATCACGTCTTCCTGGAACACTTCGTCGGATTCACCGACTCGTGCCGCTTTCAGCCGCACATATCGCTTCGCCAACTCGCCCAACAACCTGTCCATACCGCCTTCGATCAGGTGACTCAGTGCGTGGAGCGACGATCCACCGTATAGCAGGGCGCCGTTTCCCGCGGACACGAGTCCGATGCCGACCGGTACCGTTTCAATGACCGTACGGCTTAGTCGTTCACTGTCGAACACTTGTTCGGAGCGCGCGTACATGGGACGGAATACACGACGGTTGAGCTGGTACAACATGAACCAGATGGCCACGAGCACAGCCAACGAAATGGCGGCCGCAGCGAGCGCTTTGCTCCAGATGGCGTCGGCAATATCAAGCCACGAGTAACTGTAGACGAGCGAATAACCCGTGGTACCGATGCGTCGCGCAAGCAGATAGCGGCCACCGTCGCGATGCTCGACTACTCTGCCGGCTACCGGCCCGTGCGCCCGCTGCCACTGCGACACGTAATCGAGCAATTTCAGATTCGGCTTTTCTTTCGCCGCCGTGGCGATGACGTCACCGTTATCATTGACAATCGCATACACGCCTTTGTACGCCCCATCGAGGATCGGCCACACCAGATCAGCGGGATCTACTTCGTCCACGAGCACCGCTTCGATCCTGCCATGGTGAACGACAGGTGCCGCAAGTCGCAGCATCTCCTGGCCATTGGGCAGCCGGTAGCGATGCGGCGACCAGTTCACTACCGGTCGCACGTTGTGAACTCCCGGAGGCACCGCATCGAGCAATGCTTCGGCACCGTCGGTAAGCTCCTGCACGAATGCCGTACGACCCGCTACACTGGTCAGCCGGGCCGGACTATCAATCGACGATGTAGGCAGGATGCCTACGATCTGGCGACCGGGGCTGAAGAAAATCTGAGTCGACTGCCGCTCCAGCACTTTCGACATCGCAATGTTGGCACGGCCAATCTGGGTCGCGAACTGAATGTAGTGCGCAATCTCGTCGTCGGTCGGCTGCGCACCCGGTGCTGCCGCGATCAGCAATTCCAGCCGTTCGGCGGGAAACGGCTTCCAGGATAGTAAGTTGCCGCGGGCGCGGAAACGCGCAATAAGACTGGCCGGCACCTCATGCTCGTCGCTCCATGAAAGTTCCGCACGAACCAGCCCGTTCAAGAACGAATGCTCGTTCGCAGCGACACGTCCGCGTACAAGTCGGTGCGCAATTGTGAACATCTCGCGCTCGTCGTCGATGTAAGTACGTACCAGCAACGTCACGTCGGCGAGAAGCGCAACGATCATGACCAGTACAGCGGCACAGCGTCCGCCTGTCATCAGAAGGCGGTGATAGCGGCGCAGCTCACCGAGTGTCTGGCGCAGAAGAGGCATATTAGGGTCCGATCTAGCGGTGCAACGAGGTACGAAGTGTATTCTCGTTGAAAGCCGTAGCATACGGCTCACTACAGGAAACGCTTCGGTTACACTAACCGCGCGTTATCTCTAAATACGCAGTGCCACCCCGCATCCCCCGACCCGTCATGAACATCCGCATCATCCTGGCCGACGATCATCCCACCGTACTGTCCGGCGTCCGTTATGAACTCGGGCGGGTGCCGACGATCGAGATCGTCGGCACGGCAGCGAGTACAGACGATCTGGTCGCACTGTTGTCGCGTAACAAATGCGACGTGCTCATCACTGATTACGCGATGCCCGGCGGCGGCTTCGTGGACGGTCTGCCGTTGCTGCAATACCTGCGGCGCACATGGCCCGACATGAAGGTAATCGTACTGACGACGATCGATAACCCGGCCATGCTGCTGGAAATGTCGAAAAGCGGCGTGGATGGCGTGCTCAGCAAGCTCGATGATATCGATCACCTGATCGCGGCAACACATGCCGTGTACGCTGGAGCGACCTACTATTCCCCCAGTGTGCGAGCCAAGACCGCCGCAACCGCGATCGCATCCCACACCGCGCCAGCGTTGTCACCACGCGAGGCGGAAGTCATCCGCCTCTATACATCTGGTCTATCGATCAGCGAGATCGCCGCGCAGTTGAATCGTACAAAACAAACCGTCAGCGCGCAGAAAATCAAAGCGATGAAAAAGCTCTCCATCGAACGCGACGCCGACCTGTTTCAGTACGCGTACGAAACTGGGCTCGTCGCGTCAGGTACCAAGGATGCGGCTGACGGCTGACGGCTGACGGCTGACGGCTGACGGCTGACGGCTGACGGCTGACGGCTGACGGCTGACGGCTGACGGCTGACGGCTGACGGCTGACGCAGCATACCGATCACCCGCTGACGCGTCCAGCGCTCCGCACTACTTCGACCGCAAATAAGACTTGTCTTATTTATTTCAAAGAAAAATAAGACAAGTCATCCAGACGGCGTCAGGGCCTACCGCTATATTTTGATACTTGATATGCATCAATCAATGCGGAGAGGCCAAATCATGCTTGCAAACAATACATTCAACGTACTGATTGCGGATGATCATCCGCTTATCCTTGCTGGTATTGACGCAACGTTGCGCAGCTTGCGGCAGTTGCGAATCGTCGGTTCGGCGTGCAACTCCACTGAGATCGTCGAGTTTCTGGAAAAACGACGATGCGACTTGCTGATCACGGATTTCGTGATGCCCGACGGTAAGTTCAACGACGGAATCACGATGCTCACGTATATCCGGTCGCATTATCCGGATCTGCGGATTATCGTGTTTACCGCGCTTGACAGCACCATACTGACCGGGAGCCTGCTGAAACTAGGTGTGAAGGGAATCGTCAGCAAGATCGACGACCTCGGACATTTGATATCCTCGATCTACTCGGTGCGCTCGGGCAACGAATATTTGTCGCCCAGCGTGAGCCGCGGACTCAAAAGTGCGCGTGGCAGCCGCCGGACAACCGATCTCACAAAAAACGAGTTGGAAGTGCTGCGCCTATACGTGTCGGGTATGTCGGTCACAGAGATCGCCGCACGGCTGCACCGCACGAAGCAAACGATCAGCGCGCAAAAGCTTAAGGCAATGCAAAAACTCGGTGTCGAGCGGGACGCGGATCTGTACCAAATGGTTTACGAATCGGGGCTCGATACTGCCGCTATCTTCCAGAATTGAGTCGCCGCGATCATCAACACCATCACCATCCGGAGATTCGTGACTGACTGCGAGAACACAATGCGTGTTGTGTCACGACGCTTCGGGTCACACGATGACTGCATGTGTGTGCGCCATTGACCTGACCGTCCCTTTCGGCAGCGTCATCTGGCTTCTAGCAGTGCCTTTAAAATTGATAGATTGATTTAACGCCTCTTCGGCGCCACGAATATTCCCATGCAGGTCAGGGGTGTCGCTCGTTGAGCGACGGTGCCACCGCGCGCACCGACGAACTGATCGCGCTGCTGTCGCGTACACCCTGCGACGTGCTGATCACCGATTATGTAATGGCGGGCGGCCCCTTCGTGGACAAACTATCGCTGCTTCAATCCGTGTGCTGCGCACATGGCCCGGCATGAAGGTGATTGTCCTGACGGCGATCGACAACCCAAGGGATCTTCCAAAGCGACGCCCATGGCGTCCTCAGCAGGCTCGACGATAAGGGCCACCTGGTCGTGTCTGCGCGACGGCGCGACGTATTTTTCGCCGAGCGTCACGCCACATACGATGCCGGCGGTGACGTCGTTGGAGGCGGCGGCGAAGGTGGCGCGGCTGGCGAACCCGCCACAGACACATGACTTGTCTCATAAAAAAGCGTTGAAAATAGGACGAGTATTAAATCCTGAATTCAGGTATATCGCTATATTTGAAGGGGGCACATCTCTAAAGCGGGGCACATCTAAATGCTGGCGACAAACACTCTTAATGTCGTGATTGCCGACGACCATCCAGCAGTGCTACTCGGAATCGAAGCCACCTTGCGCAGTCTCTGCCCGGTTCACGTGACCGGAACAGCCGGCAATTCGACGGAAATTGTTGACTTATTGTCAAGTCAGCCGTGCGATTTGCTGATTACTGATTTCGCGATGCCGAACGGCAAATACAACGACGGGCTTGCGATGCTGTCGTATCTGCGTACCCATTTTCCCGACGTGCAGATCATCCTGATCACGGCCCTAGACGGTGCCGGGTTGGCAAACAAACTGCTCAAGCTCGGGGTCAAGGCGATAGTGAGCAAAGTCGACGATGTCGCACATCTGATTTCGGCGGTCTATGCTGTACTGGCAAATGCTGAATATCTGTCGCCACAGGTATCGGCGGCTCGGCGTAAGCAGCGCATTGGGTCGCGGCACCTGAACCTCACGAAAAGCGAGTTCGAAGTGCTGCGGCTCTATGTCTCCGGGATGTCGGTCAGCGAGATCGCGGCACAGCTGCGACGTACGCGCCAGACCATCAGCGCGCAGAAGATGAAGGCGATGCAGAAGATTGGCGTTGAACGGGATGCGGACCTTTACCAAATAGTCTTTGAGTCACGACGGGGATTCGACGATTTCTTCAGCACTTGAGCAGCGCGATCAGTATCGCGGACCGCGACGGAGCACGCACGAATTCAAACACGTCTCCGACACGCTTTCTGACTCGCCCACCCTGTATCGATGATATTGACAGCTTGCGCGATTCGCTGCGAAACATCGATCAACAGCCGTTGCTCCTGCCACGCCCCGAGAGCTGACTTAGTGCGGATTAGCCGGAACTCGATCTGACATGCTCGGGGCCGCAGTATTCGGTGCCACCGAACCGCCCTGGAAATCGTCGAGGCTGGTTGGTTTAAGTTAATGCAGGTTCAGCGGCAGCTGTTTCAAGTTGCCGATAGTAGTTTGCGTCAGCTTCGGGGGCCGGAATATAGTCGACGGGCGTTCTATCAATCGGTGATGATTGAACTATCAGGCTCCCTTGTGACGCTGCGGTAGGATTCTTGGCTCAGGCCGATTCGATGTCATTTCCTCGCCGACTTTCGCCTCTATGCCGCTTTCGCGGCGAGCGTTCTCATGCGCGTGAGGTTGTAGGCCGCTTGCGTCAGCAGGAATAACTGCTGGCTTGAATTCGTTCGTGTACTGCCGTCTCCGTACCGCATTTCTGCCATTTGCCTCCCCAAAACAGCCACAAAGTGATCGAACTTCTTGCTGTACATGGAATCGAGGCAAGATCACAGGTCGTGTTCGGAAATCGCATCGCGGGCGCGTTCAATAGCGATCGCGCGATGCACGGCCGTTGTGCGACAGCATCGCGATCAGTTCCGCATCATTGCTCACACCGAGCTTGCGGTACGCGGACTGCTTCTGCGAACTGATGGTCTTGTAGCTGCGCCCGACGCGATCGGCTATCTGCGTGATGGACAAACCGCGCAGGTAATATTCGAGCACGGTCCGTTCGCGCGCGGTGAGATCGGGGCGTGAGATGAGTGCAGGTGCCCCATCTGGACCAGGCGGCGGGTGCGCGAATGTATCGGTCGTCGGCTTCGGTCTCATGATTCGCGCGCTGAAGTATGTGTTGCCGGCCGCGACCTTGCGCACGGCCTCGGCGTGATCGTCGAGCGATTGCGTGCGGCCGATGAAACCGTTGACGCCCAGCTCGAATAGCCGCGCGATCGTATCCGCGCGCTCGTACTCGGAACAGACCAGAATGCGTGTCGTCGGGAAGTTCGTGCGCAACGTGCATACGAGATCGAGCCCATCGTTCGTATCGAGCACATGGTTCATGAGAACGAGATCGAAACATGCGCCGTCCGCGAGCGCGTCGAGCAACTGGGCCGCCTGTCGGAAGACGCCCGCCACCGTCCACGCCGGCTCTTGTTCAATCCGTGTGCGCAAGGCGTAGCGCACGAGCTCATGTGAGTCAAGCAATGCGATGCGCAGGTGTGTGTTGTGCGGCGGCGTGCTCATACCGTTCCCTTTAGCCAGCGGATCAACTCGCCCGCACTGCTCAACTCGCGAAACACGGCCTGATAGCCGTCGAAACGCGTCGTGATTTCGTTCACGCGATTGCCGTAATGATCGCTTTCGGCTTGCAACACATCAAGCAGCGTGCGCTTGCCGAGGTGATACCACTGATCGAAGAACGCCTTGCGCACGCTATCGGTCTCACCGACGAGGTTGCCGTAAAGACCGGCCCGGTTGAGCAACGTGCGTGCGTCCTCGTCGGCCGCGCGAATCGCATACCCCAGGTCGAGCCGCGCCTGTTCGATCTTCTGCTCACTCGCGCGCGCGCGCTCCAGCGCGGCAATTTCCGCGGCCTTCGCCGATCCGCCCTGGAACGCATTCCAGTTGAGTGTCAGCATCGTTTGGAACGGCTGGGTGCGGTCGATCTCATCGCGACCGATCGTCTTGCTCACAATCCAGTTAATCGAAGGCCGAGACGACACGCGCACCGCTTCTGCCTGCAACTGGGCCGCCTGTGCCTCGGCCCGTGCCTGGCGGATCTGCGGATGCTTGTCCATATCCGACAGCAACAGCTCCAGTGGAGCCGGCACAATATTCCATGCCGACGCCAGCGGCAAATTCAGCGGCCGCTCGCCCACCAGCTTGCGCAGCGTCAGCTCGGTGTCGCGCGCCTTCGCGGCTACCGCATCACGCGAAGCCTGAGCCTGCAATAACCGCGCCTTCGCCTGCGTCAACTCGCTCGCCCGCCCGCGATCGACCGCGACGATCTGGGCGAGCATCGTGACGAGCTGCTGCATTCGGTCCACGAACTGCTGGCTAACCGTGATCAACAGCCGCTGCTTGGCCAGTTCGGCCATCGCCGTCGTGACCGTGTACGCCGAATTCTCGAGTTGCCCATCGTAGTATTCCTTGCCCGCGTCAGCCGTCTTCTGACGGCTCTTGATCGACTTCGACAGATAGCCCCAGTCGAAGATCGACGTCGTCACATTTGCCGTGATCGCAGTGCCGTGCCCGGCTGAATTACGCGTCGAGCCACCGAATTCGACAGCCCTCGAACGCGACGCGAATTGCAGTTGCGGCCAGCGCCGGCCCTTGACTTCGTCCACGTCGGCCATTTGTGCGCGATATGACGCATTTGCAAGCTGAATCTGCGGACTGCGATCGAACGCTGCCTCGACCACCGCGAGAAAAATCGGACGCAGATCACTCTGCGGCGGCAAGCGATCGCGAGCGTCTCCATCGACAGGCGCCGCCATCCAGTCGCGTGCGAGTTCCGCCTGCGAACGCGTACCTGGCATCGCGACCGAGCCTACAAGGTTAAGACGCGGATCAAACGCAGCGGGATAAACCCGCTCGCGCCGCTCGGCATTGATCATCTCCGCGAGTGTGACCCGACCATTCGCCGCCGATGCCAGCGACGCGCCACCATTCCGCAACAGCGATTCGGGCTCGCTGGGGTGCGCCGTGAGCGTCCGGGCGCGCATCCGTACCGCCGCCTGCCGGGTCACCGCGTCCCAGCCCGGCTGGACGGACGAAGCCGACGCACCTGCCAGATCCGGCGGTAATGCGCCGATATCCGGTCGGATCGCCGCCGACCGACCGGCCGCACGCTCGTCCGGCGGTGCCGGCCGCGGTATTTCCCGCAGCGCGCCTGTTGCCGTACCGGCCGCCGACGGTGCATCCGAGCGCGTCGAGAGGCCCGACATGACAAACCCTGTCGATACATCCGCATGCACGCCCCGCTGGCTGACATCCGTCCACGCCCGTCCACCCGCCGAACCTTTGGCCGATCGCGGTGGCGGAGCGGCGCGACTGCCCGCGCCGGTCGACGCGACTTGGCCGTTCGCCCTGGCCGCCCGCTCCGCTTGCAGCATGGACGCAATACGCAATGCACGCGCCGTGCGCATTGCCTTGCGTGCCTCGAGCCGCTGCTCGCGCTCCGCGCGGATTGAACCTGTCAGGTTTTCGGCGCTTTCACGGTCATCGGATAACGAAATGGTGACGACTTTCTCCGACGGCTCGGCGTGCTTCGATTCGTCGCCTGCAACCGGATCGGCACCGCCTGCCGATTCGATCAGAGCGGCCGAGCTCGAGTGCGAGACGGCCATCATGCCGGTTGCGAACAGCAGCGACAGCGTCGTGTGTCGAAACGGCAAATCGGAGAAAACTCCGCTGCGCACGGCTGCATCGGCGCACTGGTGAGTAGATGGCATGGCTTATCGCTCCCGGAATGCTTCGCGCGCCTTGAATATCGGCTTGAGCAGGAAATCGAGAATGGTCTTTTCGCCGGTGCGGATCTCAACGTGCGCGATCATCCCCGGCAGGATCGGCAAATGCTTGCCGCCGGCATCGAGATAGGCCCTGTCCGTCAGCACCTGTACTCGATAAAAGGTCGCGTCCTTGCCGGTCGCAGCCTTTGCGTCGTCCTTCAGCGTGTCCGGACTGATGTACTCCACCTTGCCCTTGAGTCCGCCGTAAATGCCGAAATCGTAAGCGGTGATCTTGACCATCGCAGCCTGTCCAGGCCGCAGAAACGCTACGTCCGACGGCTTGATCTTGCCTTCGACCAGCAACTGATCCTCCAACGGCACGATCTCGAGAATGTGTTCGCCTGGCTGAATCACCCCGCCGATCGTATTCACACGCACGTTCTTCACCGTACCATACACAGGTGCGACGATCGTCGTCCGGGACAGCACGTCGCGCCGACCGATCAACGACTCGTTCGTCTGCGCAAGTTCCAACTCAAGCTTGGTCAACTCCGAGTTCGCATCGGCCTGGTAACGGTTACGGCGTTCGACCATCTGGGACTTCAGCTCGTTTGCCGCCCGCCTCATCCGCAGCAGCTCGACGTCAGACATCAGGCCTTTCTCCGCGAGCGGTGCGGCGAGCGCGATTTCCTTCTGCTGCAGCGCATAGCTGCGCTCGAGTGCCGCGATCGACTCTTCGAGTGCATGCCTGCGCGCGTTGTACGCCTTCGTCTCCATCTGCACGACATCCGTCTCGCCACGCACCTCTGGCGGAAATACCAGTGGCTGCGAGAATGCCTCGGCGCGAAGCCGTGCGAGCGTTGCCCTCAGGCCGATCGCCTTCGAATACGCTTCACGGTAACTCGTCTGTGCGCGTGTCGGATCGATCTTGAGCAACACCTGCCCCTTCTTGACGATGTCGCCTTCGCGCACATTCATCTCTTCGAGAATCCCACCCTCCAGACTCTGGATGACCTGCTCGCGAGAGCGCGATATGACCGTCGCTTCACCCTGCGTGATTTCCTCGACACGGGCGATCTTGGCCCAGATCACAAACACGGCCAGCAGCGCCGCGATGACGTACAGAATTACCTTCGAGCCCGGCGACGATTGCGTGAGCAACGCCTCGCGCATGTCGCTCATGTACTCGCGCTCGGCCTTGCTCATCGTCAGCTTGCGGCCCGGCCGCCGCGCCCTCCATTTCGCGATCATGTGCTGTGCTCCATCCGGTCGGCTGCGCTCGCTGGCGCGGCACCCTGCACGTCGCCCGGGTGCGCGGGCCGCATCCGTATCGTGCGCGCGGGCCGAGCGCGGACGGCATCCTGCGCGCCCGCCTCGCCCTGGCCGGCGAGCCGTGCAAGAATCTCCTCCTTCGGGCCGTCCGCGACGATCCGCCCATCTTCCACAACGACAATGCGATCGACGAGCGAAAGCAGCGACGGCCGATGCGTGACGACGATCAGCGTCTGTCCTGCCGTTGCTCGCGCGAGGTGTTCGATGAAGGCCGCTTCGGTCTGCGTATCCATCGCGCTCGTCGGTTCGTCGAGCAGCAACAGTTGCGGATGCGTCAACAGCGTGCGTGCGAGTGCAACGAGCTGCCGCTGTCCACCGGACAATCCCGCCCCGCCCTCACCGATCGGCAGGTTGACGCCCATGGGATGCCGAGCGGCGACATGATCCAGTCCGGTCAGCTTCAACACCCGCAGCAATTCTTCCGTCGTCGCGTCAGGTCGCGCAATCATGACGTTTTGACGCAGCGAACCGTAGAACAACCGTCCGTCCTGCCCGACATAGCCGACCGCTCGGCGCCAGTCGGCCGGATCGATCTGCTCGACGGCAAGCCCGCCGAGAAACATCGCACCTTGCGTCGGCATGTACATGCGCCCCATCACGCGCAATAACGTCGACTTTCCGCTGCCAATCCGGCCGAGCACGGCCACGCGCTCGCCCGGCTCGATCGCGAGGTGGATGCCTTTCAGGATTTCCGGGTTCGGCTGCATCGGCGGCGCCGGATACGAAAAGCGCACATCCTTCAGTTCGACGCGCCCCACGAGCGGCGGATTCGTGAGGTATTCCCGGCTCGGATCGCGCTCCGACGGCATCTCCATCAGTCGGTTCAGCGACTCGAACGCGGCCTTCGCCTGCTGAAATCTCAATGCGAGACCCATCACCGCGTTGAGTGGCGCCGTTGCGCGGCTGGCAAGCATCACCGATGCGATCAACGACCCCTGTGTCAGGCGCCCCTCGGTAATCAAATAAACGCCCGTGACGACGAGCACAACCGTTTGCACCTGCTGAAGGAATTGCACGATCGTCATCGCGCGCGACGACAGCGTCTTCGTACGCTGGGACGTTGCCGACTGCATCGCGCTGAACGTTTCCCAGCGCTTCTGCATGTAACCTTCTCCGCCGACAGCCTTGAGCGTCTCAAGGCCTTCGATCGACTCGATCAGGACTCCCTGCTTGAGCGATGCTTCACGCAGACTTTCCTTCATCGCACGTGCCAGCGGCCACTGGATCGTCACACTGATGCCGACGATGATCGGGATCATCAGCGCGGGAATCCAGCCAAGAGGGCCGCCCACCGCAAAAATCACGCCCGCGAACAACAGCACGAATGGCAGGTCGGTTACCGCAGACAGCGTCGCCGACGTCGCGAAGTCGCGCACCGATTCGAATTCGCGCAACTGGTTCGCGAACGATCCGGATGACTGAGGCTTATGCTCCATCTGGATCGACAATGCCTTGCGGAACAGGATCGTGCCCATCACCAGATCGGCTTTCTTGCCTGCCGCATCGAGCAAGTGCGAGCGCGTATAGCGTGATATTCCCTCGAATGCCATCGCGATCGCCACGCCGATCGCCAGCGACCAGAGCGTGACGAATGCCTGGTTCGGCACGACGCGATCGTAGACATTCATCGTGAAGAAAATGGACGCTAGACCCAGCACGTTGATCAGCACCGCGCCGACCGCCGCACTGTAGTAGAAACGGCGATAGCGCCATACGGTCTTGAACAACCAGTGACCGATCGGCTCGGGGGTTACTTCGCCCGCACGCGTGTCGACCTTTGCCGCCGGCTTCACGAGAATCGCGAAACCGCCGTAGATCTCGATCAGCTGTTCGTCGCTGTATTCGACGGCCCCCCCCGCGATCTCGGGCATCCAGACCTGACACAGGAGCGCCCCGCGCCGCTCGGCGTCCGGATCGCGCCGCACGCCGAGCAAGATGCAACCGCCCTTGTCCTTGCGTACCAGCAACATCGGCATCAGATGGCCGGGCAACATCCGCAGCTCGCGTTCGACTAGCCCCGCCTGCATCCCGGCGTTCGCGAATGCATCGAGCGCCATCGACGGTGACAGAAAGCCGAACTTGGGCAACCCGGCCGTGATCGCGTCGCGACTTTTGCCGAAACCGTAGCGCTCGCACATCCACGCGACGCAGTCCATCAAGCTGTCCTGGTAAGTCGTTTCACTGCTCTTCCGGACATCCTCATTCCGGTCTGCCTGGTCAGGCGTGGTACTTGCACTCATCCTTCGTTTTCCTGCTGCTGTGGCACGCATTGGAGCGGCACGCGTGGAACACGCGACACGCATCGAATCCGGGCTCGGCGGGGAATGTGTCTTGCACGTTTCCGCCATTGCCGGCCTCATATATTCTTGAATGCCGAATATCGACTCAGAAAATTCTAAAGAGACGGTGCGGCAGTTGAAAGATGACGAGTCAGATAAGTGGATGGGCCGAGCGCGGCCCGCTCAGGGCCGACCGTGCCGGTCAAGATGAGCCGCGCGCACGCGCGACAACGCTCCGGCGCGATACGTCGCCCGGCTCGGTAGCGCACCTGTCGCACGTGCGCCTTTGACTGCTCGTTTCATACCATCGATGCATCGAGCACGATGGGGCGTCCGTCCGTCTCCGTGCCACACGTCTCGCGCGCCCAGATTGCGCGATACAAGCGTTCGAGCTGGTGAGCGAATCGTGCGGGATCGAAGAGCGGCCCATGGTGCCGCCGCTCGTCGAGCGTCGCACGGACGCTTGCAAACCGGGCCGGATTGGCGGCGAGCGCGCGCGCGACGTCGCGATACGCGTGCAGATTGTCCGTCACCAGTTCCCCGAGCCCGACACTTCGGAGCAGACTCGCGCCGACGCGGCTCGCGAACGTCTCGCCGATACGCGTCACCATCGGCACGCCGGCACGCAATGCGTCGCTCGCCGTCGTATGCGAGCCGACCGGATACGTATCGAGCGCAAGATCGGCGAGACGCAACCGGGCGAGATGTGCATCGCGCGCCAGGCGCGCCGCGAAGATCACGCGCGACGGATCGACGCCATGTGCCTGCGCGGCATCGCGCAGACGCGTCTGCGCCTCGGCGTCATCTGGCCGGGCAAGCCACAGCACACTGCCAGGCACGGTGTTCAGGAGTTCGCACCAGACGGCAAACATGTCCGGGTCGAACTTGAATGTCTGATTGAAGCTGCAGAACACGAAGCCGTGCTCGGGCAAGCCCGCATCGCCCCGCGACGGCGTTGCCGTATCGCGCTCCAGGACATCGTTCGGCTGGTAGCAGTCCGGCATCAACGCAAGCGTCTCGCTGTACGCCGCACCGGCGTCGATCGGCGTCACGACCGCGTCGCCGATCAGATAGTCGGCCAGCCGCGGCTCGCCGAGGGACCCCGGATAGCCGAGCCAACTGACGATGACGGGGGCGGGGCGCCGTGCCGGGATGCCCGGCCGCGCCCCCGTCGTGTACCCCTTCAGGTCGACAAGGATCTGGATCGCGTCGCGCGCAATGCGATCGGCCGCATCGGCATCCGACAGCGACCGGATCTCGTGAAATTCGGCCGGCATCCGCGCGATGCGCGCGCGGTACGCATCGTCACCTGCCGGCCCGTACGAGTACAGATGCACGTCGACGCGGGCAGGATCGTGCCGCTCGAGCACCCCGGCGAGCAAGTGCATCGTCGCGTGATCCTTGAAGTCCGCGGACAGGTAGCCGATGCGCAACCGGCCCCCGCCAGCGCGGGCGCTGCCACGTGACACGAGCGGCGCGGCCGTCAGTTCCTTCGCCCAGCGACTCGCGGCAAACCGGCGCGCGGCATCCCGCTGGCCGGTTGCCGAGACGCCGGGGAGGTTCAGCAGCACCCACGGTGTCATCGCCGGCGCACGCGGCTCTGCCAGCGCCGCCGCCACGGCCGAATCGAGCGCCGCCAGATCGTCCCAGCGCGCGAGCTGGCGACGCACGTGGCGCACGGACTCCCAGCGTCGTGCACGGCGATAGGCCCGCTCGGCTTCGGGAAGCCGGTGCAACCGCTCGAGCAGGCTGCCATAGCCCAGCCACGCATCGGTCAGGTCGCCGTCGAGTTGCAATGCATGCTCGAACGCGGCAAGCGCATCAGCGTGCGCTCCCGCCTCCGCGTACACGATCGCGAGATTCTTGTGCGCCAGCGCATAGCGCGCATCGACGTCGATCGCCAGCCGGTATTGCTCGATGGCACCCTGGCGATCGCGCATCCGGTTCAGCAGATTGCCGAGGTTGTTGTGCAGGCGCGCCTGCCGCAAGCCCATGCCGATGGCATCGCGGTAGGCCGTCACGGCTTCCGGATCACGACCGAGCGCACCAAGCGCAAGCGCGAGATCGGCGAGGAAGGCGGCCGAGCGACGGATATGCAACGCCGCGTGTATGTGATCAACGGCATCGTCATGGTGTCCGGACAGGTGGCACGAGACACCGAGCATATGCAGCGCGTCCGCATGACGCGGCTCACGCGCCAGCACCGCACGAAACAGCCGCGCCGCGCCGGCCGCATCGCCGGCCTCCAGATGGCGCACGGCATCCATGAAAAGCGCGGCGCGTTTGCCGGGCCGCCCGACGGCACGCCCGGGGAATCTAACAGGTGACATTGTTATTCAGCCGAGTATGCCCGTCGCCGCCGGCGACGGGCATGGATGACGGCACGCCGACACTCGGCGACGCGCCCCAAATTGCCGCGCCAGCGTCCGGCGGCGCAGCATGCGCGCGCCGCACCGACCGCACGCGTCCGCGCGTGTGGATCGACATCATGTGAAGTGCGCATCGATGCCATGCTGAACCAGCAGCTCCGCATGGTGCGCCCCGTTCTCGTAGACCGTGTATGCGACTCCGCCGATCACCGCATCGCCGTTTGCGGCCCAGTCATGCCCGCCAATGTCGAGGTCCGACAGATCGAGCACGTCGCCCACTTGGCCGTTGACCCGCAGTTGCGCATGACCGTCGTCGCCGAACAGGTCGGGCGCACCGTCCTGCAACACGTCGAGCAGCGACAGCTTCAACACGCCGGCGTCACCGATGGTCAGCATGTCCGCATCGGTCTCGTGCGCGGCGCATTGCGCGGACGGCTCGCCTGCCGCGTCGTGGCGCGCCATGCCCGACGGCGCGCGCGCATCCATGCCCTCCTGCGAAAGCGCTGCGGCAGGAGCGGGCCGGTCAGCCGCCGGGAGGGCGTTCGTATCGCCGCCATCTTTGTCGACCGACGCGTCTACCGCCGAGGTGCCGTCGCCGTGACGATGGGCCGACTCGCCGGTGTCGCGCTGCACCTTCGCGTTGTTCGTCGCGCGATCGGACCCATCGTGTTCGGGATCCGTCTCCTGCGCGGCATGCCGGGGCGCCGCCGGGTTCGTGACGTCATGGGGCGCCGAATGCTGCGCCGCCTGCGCGACGTCGTCTGCGGACGATGCGACAAACAGCGAATCCAGCCGGTACCACGCGTCCTCGATCTCGATCGTGTAGCTGTTGCTTGGGCCGTAGGTTTCGCCGTCTGGCCCCTCCGAGATCGCGGAAAAGGAGTGAACCCCGCCATCCAGGCCGTCATTCGGCCGGAACGACCAGTGCCCCTGCTGGTCGGCCACCGTCGACCCCATCAGGTCTTGAGCATCCTCGTAAATGTAGATCGTGAAACCCGGTGTAGCCTTTCCGACGATGTATGGACGCACCGCGTCCGTCGTGCCGTTCGGATCGATGATGTGGATGGCATCGTCGTAGATCGCCGTGATTTCCGGCGCGCTCGGCGTGGGCGACACGGCCGCTTCGACCTTGAATCCGAACCCGTCGCTGGGATCGCTCAATACGCCGGTCGCCCCTTGCACCCGCGCCGTGATCTCGTGCTTGCCATCGACCAGTTCGCCGCCCGGTTCGAACAGCCACTTGCCGCCGGCATCTGCCTTCGTGCTACCGATCAGGGTCGGTTCGCGGCCAGTCTTGTCGTAGATATAGACCAGCGCATACGCATCCGCCGTGCCCTTGATCGTCGGACGGGAATCGTCCGTTACGCTCGTGCCGTCGTGATTGAGCGGCCCCGTCACCGCCCCGACCCCATCGATCACATCGGTGATCCACGGCGGGCGCGGCAACGTCGTGTCGATCTGGATCGTGCAGGCCGGAGACAAGTCGCTGACGTTGCCGGCCCGGTCGGTCGCCGATGCGCTCACATGGTAGATGCCGTCATTCAAGTCGTCATCCGGCACCAGCACCCAATTGCCGCGCTCGTCCGCCTGCACGGAACCGAGCACCTCCGTCCTGCCGCCGCACTCCGCGTACAGCGTCACTCGCGTGAACGGTTCGGATGTGCCGCCGAACATCGGCTTCGAATCGTCCGTGATGCCGAACTCGATGACATTCCCGACGAGCGAGCCGACATCGTCCATGATCTGGGTAATGACGGGCGGCCGCGGCGCTGCGGTGTCGACATTCACGACGAACGCGTCGCTCGCGACGCTCGCGTTGCCGGCCGCGTCGCGCGCCACCACGGTAAAGGCATGTTTGCCTTCGCTCAGCGCTTGCGGCGGCGTAAACGTCCAGTGGCCGTCCAGGTCCGCCATCACGGTACCCAGTACGTGGGTGCCGTCGAGAATCGTCACGTGGGCGCGGGCTTCGGCATGCCCTGACAAGGCCGGTTTCGTGTCGTCCGTATAGCCGTTATTCTGGATCGTGCCTTGCACCGGGCCGACATCATCGATCACAGTGTCGACCGTCGGTTGATCAGGCGGCGTCGTATCGACGACAATCTCATACTGGCCGGACGGTTCGCTCTGCTGTCCGGTCAGATCGACAGCCTGCGCCGTCAGCGTGTGCGGGCCCTCCGCCAGCGCATGAGCCGAATCCGGCGTGAATCGCCAGTTTCCCAGCTCGTCCGCCGTTGCGGTGCCGATCACCGTGTCGCCATCCCGAATCGTCACCGCGACGTTCGGCTTCGCGACGCCCTGCAGGGTCGGGCGCACATCGTTCGTGAAGCCGCCATTCGCGACCGTCCCCGTCTGCGGCTCGACATCGTCGATCACGGCGACGATCGTAACGGTTCCCGGTCCCGTCGTATCGACGGTCACGGTATGGATCTCGCTGGCCACACTGCTGTTGCCCGCCGCGTCCATTGCGACTGCCGTGAGATCGTGCCGGCCGTCCGCCAGCGGCAAACCGGGCATGAAGACCCAATTGCCGTGATCGTCCGCGGTGGTCGATCCCAGCACGTCGTCGCCATCGTAAATCCGCACGACCGCGTGCTTCTCCGCCTTGCCCGACAGTACCGGCGCCGCGTCGTCTGTATATCCGGGGTTGTCGACCGGACCCTGCACCGGCCCGATGTCGTCATATACGGAATCGATCGTTGGTTGCGCGGGCGGCGTCGTATCGACGGTCACCGCGTACGCACGCGATACAGCACTCTCATGGCCGAAGCGATTGATCGAAACAGCCGTGAAGCTGTGTTCTCCATCTTCCATGGGATGGGCGAGCGTCAACGACCACGTCCCGCGCTCGTCGATCGTCGTGCTGCCGATCGGGTCGCTTCCGCCGTTGTCGTAGAGATAGACCGTCGTACCGATTTCGCCGCGCCCCTGGAGCGTCGGCGTCGCATCGTTGGTGACGCCGCCCCGGTTCACGATGCCGACGTGCGGCTCCGCGTCATCGAGCACCCAGTCGAGCAGCGGACGACTCGGTACAGCCGGCCCCGCCGTGACCTCGAAGCGCTCGGATGCCGCGCTTGACTGCCCGTTGGCGCCCACCTCGACCGCGTGCAGCCCGTGCGTTCCATCCGGCAATGGCCTGCTCGCCTCCAGCCGGAACGACCAGGTGCCGTCTGCGGACACGGTCGTCGAACCAACCAGCGTGTCGTCCACGTACACGAGAATCGTGTCACCAACCACCTTTCCCGTTCCCTCGACCGTCGGGCACGGATCGTTCGTCATCCCGCCATTGCCGACCCGGCCGATCACGGGTTCGACATCGTCAACCAGATAGCGGATGGCCGGCGCCGGTGGCCGCGTCGCGTCGTCGCTTGAGGACACGGCGCGGGGCGATTCCGCCCCATCGCCATCGCCACCGCCATCGCCACCGCCACCCGACGCCGCGGTCACCGCGCCTGCCGTGGCGGCGGCCATGCCGAACGCGCCGAGGCCGAACGTGGTCCAGTTGACATGCGGTGCGCCCGGTTCGGCGGCCGCTGGGCCAGGCACGGCAAGCGTGGCCGCCTCGCCGTCCGCCAGCGTGGCCACGCCGCCCTCCGGGTTGTCGTACGCGTAGTACTGTTCGCTCTCGCCTGCCGCGAGCAACTGCCCGTTCGAACCGTAGTAATGCTCGATCACGATCTGCGGCGATGCGTTGCCGTCCGTACTCAGCAACAGATCGTCGCCGTGCCGCTGCACCGTGATGCCCTGCAGGGGCTTGCCCGTTTCCGCATCGGCAAGGATGTAGCGCGCGTTCGGCGTCGCCTTGATCCTGGTCGTCGCAACGGGATCCGTGCGACCGGGATCGACCACGCGCATGGCAGCGTGGTCACCGGCAACAATTATCTTGATCACGCTCATGTGAATGTCTTGATACTCGGAATACCGAAGAAAATCATGCAAAGAGCGCCCCGGATCCCTGGGCCGGTATGCCGGCCGGGGGATCCGGGGCGCTGCTCCTCCGCTTACATCAGGTGCGTGGTCACGCCGTGCTGTACGAGCAGTTCAGCGTTCTGCGCGCTGTTCTCGTAGACCGCGTACGCGACACCATCCACCATCGTCTCGCCGTGCGCGACCCATTCACTGCCGTGACCGTCGAGCGAGCCGGACAGATCGACCACATCGTGCGCGTCGCCCTTCACCATCAGTTGCGTGCGACCGTCGTCGACGAACAAGTCCTTGCCGCCATGCTGAAGCACGTCACCAAGCGACAACTTCAACGTGTTCGCACCCGAACCTGACAGGTCGATCGCGTCGATTGCACCGGGCAGGGAGGGGCTCAACAGCGTCGAGAGGTCGAGCGTCTGGCCACCACCGTCCACCGCGAGCACGCTGTGCTCGCCGTGCGCGGGCACCCCGTTAGCCGCCACCGTCCGCGGTTCCTGGGGCGTTACGTCGAACGAGGCTTCGTGCACCTCGCCGGCATTCGCCGCATCGTGCCCTTCATGCAGCGCCGGGCTACCGCCCGCATGCGACGCCACATCGTGCTCGCCGCCAAACAGCGAATCGGTCGACGCCTCCACGTCGTTCGAATACGCCGACCCGGCCTGCGACGGCTCGATTTCGATCGTTACCTTCGTCGATCGGGCGCTCGGGTTGCCCGCCGCATCGGTTGCCGTGACGGAAATCACATACGCCCCATCGGCCAGCGCGGTATCCGGCATGAACGTCCAGTGGCCCGTCGCATCCGCATGCGTGGTGCCGAGTACGCCGCCGTGTTCCGTCATCACCGTGATCGTCGCCCCCGCCTCGGCAAGGCCGGCGATCTGCGGCCGGTGGTCCGTCGTCGTCCCGCCGCTTGCGCCGAGCGACCCGGTCACGCCGTCGACATTCACGATCACGTCCGTGATCGTTGGTTGTACAGGTGCAGTCGTATCGACCTCGAGCAGGTACGGATCCGATGGTGCGCCAACGTTGCCGGCCTTGTCGGTCGCCGTCATCGTGATGCGATGCACGCCGTCGTCCAGGTCCGTTGCAGGCACGATCGACCAGTCGCCTGTTGCCGTGACACGCGCGGAGCCCAGCAGGTGCTTCTCGCCCTCGTAATCCGAATAGAGCCGCACGATCGAGCCCGGCTCGGCCTTGCCGCTGAACATCGGCATCGAGTCATCGGTGAGGCCGACCTTGAACATGTCGCCGGTGGTCGGGCCCACGTCGTCCATCAGATGCTCGAGCTTCGGGCCGTCCGGCGCAACCGTATCGACGTGCACTGTGTACGTGCCGCTCGTTTCGCTCGCGTTACCGGCCGCATCCCGCGCGACCACGGTAAACACGTGCTCCCCGTCGGTCAGACGTTCGATCGGCGTATACGTCCACGTACCGTCGGCCGCCACAATGGTCGATCCGAGCACGGCCTCGCCATCGTAGACGGTGACGATCGAGTTCGCCTCCGCCTTGCCGGACAACGTCGGGGTCTTGTCATCCGTATAGGCGCCGTCGGCGATCGTGCCTTGCTGCGCACCTACGTCGTCGGTCACCGCATCGATCGTCGGTTGTGCCGGCGGCGTGAGATCGACCGTGAATATGAACGGCGCCGTTTGCGCACTTTCGCCGGACGCATCCGTCGTCATAGTTGCCGTGATCGCATGGTCGCCCTCCGTGAGCGCCGTCTCGAGCTTCAACGACCACGCACCATCCGCGCCCGCTATCACCGATCCCGCGACCTTGCCGTCCACGTACACCTTCACCAGCGAATCCGGCGTCGCCTTACCCGTCACCTCCGGATGCACGTCGTCCGTCGTCTGGCCCGGCTGCAGTGCGCCCGTGACCGTCCCAACGTGGTCGACCACCTCGTCGATCGCGATCGATACGCCCGCACCCTTGGTGTCGACCGTGAATTCGGTCGACGCGCTGTGCGCGCTCGTATTGCCGGCCGCATCGGTCACCGTCGTCGACAGGCTGTGCTTGCCGTCCGCCAGCGACTCCGTCGGGCGGTAGCGCCACGTGCCGTCGGCATCCACCACCGTCGAGCCGATCGCCTTGTCGCCGTCGTAGATCGTCACGATAGCGCCCGGCTCCGCCTTGCCGCTGAACACCGGCGCCGCATCGTCCGTCACGCCGCCCGCTTCGACCTGACCCGTCACCGCACCCACGTGATCGGTCACCGTCTCGTTCGTCGATACCCCCGGCGGTGTCGTGTCGATTTCGAGCTCGAACGGCGCGGTGTGCGCGCTTTCGCCCGTCGTCGGTGTCGTTACCGTGGCGGTGATCCGGTGTACGCCCTCCGTCAATGCGACATTCGGGCGGAGCGACCACGCACCATCCGCGCCCGCTATCACCGATCCCGCGACCTTGCCGTCCACGTACACCTTCACCAGCGAATCCGGCGTCGCCTTACCCGTCACCTCCGGATGCACGTCGTCCGTCGTCTGGCCCGGCTGCAGTGCGCCCGTGACCGTCCCAACGTGGTCGATCACCTCGTCGATCGCGATCTCGACGTGGCTTGTGTCCACGGTGAAGCCGATCGACGGACTCCGTTCGCTCGTATTGCCGGCCGCATCGGTCACCGTCGTCGACAGGCTATGCTTGCCGTCCGCCAGCGACTCCGTCGGGCGGTAGCGCCACGTGCCGTCGGCATCCACCACCGTCGAGCCGATCGCCTTGTCGCCATCGAAGATCGTCACGATAGCGCCCGGCTCCGCCTTGCCGCTAAACACCGGCGCCGCATCGTCCGTCACGCCGCCCGCTTCGACCTGACCGGTCACCGCACCCACGTGATCGGTCACCGTCTCGTTCGTCGATACATCCGGCGCGGTCGTATCCACCGTCAGCGTGAACGGCTCGGTCGGCTTGCTTTCGCCCGATGCCGGTGTCGTCGTCGTCGCCGTGATGTTCCAGGTACCGTCCGTCAACCCCGCGCTCAACTCCGCGCCGACCTTGACCGACCACTTGCCGTCGGTTCCTGCCGTCACCGACGCGAGCAGTGCGCCGTTGGCGTAAATCTTCACCAGCGAGTTCGCCGTCGCCCGCCCGGCAATTTCCGGCTGTTTATCGTCCGTCGTCTGGCCTGGCTGCAACACCCCTTGAAGCGTCCCAACGTGATCGGTGACGGTCTCGAGCACGATCACGCCCGCGCCCGACGTGTCGACCGTAAATTCGGTCGACGCGCTGTGTGCGCTCGTATTGCCCGCCGCATCGGTCACCGTCGTCGACAGGCTGTGCTTGCCGTCCGCCAGCGCTTCCGTCGGGCGATAGCGCCACGTGCCGTCGGCATCCACCACCGTCGAGCCGATCGCCTTGTCGCCGTCGAAGATCGTCACCACCGCGCCCGGCTCAGCCTTGCCGCTGAACACCGGCGCCGCATCGTCCGTCACGCCGCCCGCTTCGACCTGACCCGTCACCGCACCCACGTGATCGGTCACCGTCTCGTTCGTCGATACATCCGGCGCGGTCGTATCCACCGTCAGCGTGAACGGCTCGGTCGGCTTGCTTTCGCCCGATGCCGGTGTCGTCGTCGTCGCCGTGATGTTCCAGGTACCGTCCGTCAACCCCGCGCTCAACTCCGCGCCGACCTTGACCGACCACTTGCCGTCGGTTCCTGCCGTCACCGACGCGAGCAGTGCGCCGTTGACGTAAATCTTCACCAGCGAGTTCGCCGTCGCCCGCCCGGCAATTTCCGGCTGTTTATCGTCCGTCGTCTGGCCTGGCTGCAACACCCCTTGAAGCGTCCCGACGTGATCGGTGACGGTCTCGAGCACGATCACGCCCGCGCCCGACGTGTCGACCGTAAATTCGGTCGACGCGCTGTGTGCGCTCGCATTGCCCGCCGCATCGGTCACCGTCGTCGACAGGCTGTGCTTTCCGTCCGCCAGCGCTTCCGTCGGGCGATAGCGCCACGTGCCGTCGGCATCCACCACCGTCGAGCCGATCGCCTTGTCGCCATCGTAGATCGTCACGATAGCGCCCGGCTCCGCCTTGCCGCCGTAGGTCGGCGTTGCATCGTCGGTCACCGTGCCGTTCGTGATCGCTCCCGTCAGCGCGCCCACGTCGTCGATCAGCGATTGATCCGTCGAGGCGGCAGGCGCCGTCGTGTCCACGACGATCGTGTATGCCCCCGTCTCGGCGCTCTTCTCGCCGCCCTCGGTTTCGGCGCTGGCCGTGAACTTGTGTTCGCCATCAGCCAGCGGCGCATCGGGGCGGAACCACCAGCGACCGGTCGCGTCCGCCTTGACGGACCCCACCTCGTCGCCGTCGATGAACACGTGCACGATCTGCCCGGCCTGCGCTGTGCCCGTCACCGTCGCCTTCGGGTCGTTCGTCACGCCCGACTGGCCGATGTTACCGACGTGCGGCTCGATCGCATCGAACACGCCCGAGATCGACGGCGCGGTCGGCACACCGCCCACCAGGACCGTGAAGTCGAACCCCGCGCTCTGCGCGCTTTCGTTACCCGCTGCGTCGGTCGCCACCGCCGTCAGGTGATGATCACCGTCGGTCAGCGGCGCGACCGGCGCAACCGGACGGAACGACCAGTTGCCGCTGGCGTCGGCCCGCGCGCTGCCGATCAGCACGTGCTTGCCAAATACTGTGTCGTAGATCAGCACCAGGCTGTTCTTCTCGGCCGTGCCGTTCACCAGCGGTTGCGCGTCGTCGGTCGTATCGTGCTGGCTCAGCGGTCCAGTCACGTCACCCACGGCGTCGATCACCTCCATGATCACCGGCGGGTTCGGCGCGGACGTATCGAGATGAAGCGTGAAGCCGTCGCTCGTCTGACTCGTATTGCCTGCCGCATCGCGCGCGGTCACCGTGAACACGTGCGTACCGTCCGACAGGGGGGAACTCGGCGTGAACGACCAGCCGCCCGCCGCGTTCGCAACGGTCGAGCCGATCGCCTTGCCGCCGTCGTAGATCGTCACCACCGCGCCCGGCTCCGCCGAGCCCCTCAGCGTCGGCGTCGTATCGTCCGTCGTCCCGTGGTTCACGATCGTGCCCTGCACTGCACCCACGTCGTCATGCGCCGACTCGATCGTCGGCCGATCCGGCGCCGTCACGTCCACCGTCAGCTCGAACGGCGCCGTCAGCGCGCTCTCCATCCCGTTCGTCGTCGACGACGCCGCGATCTCGTGCGCCCCCTCCGACAACGGGGCCGGCAGCTTCAGCGACCACTGCCCGTCGCCGCCCGCCTGCACCGAGCCAACCACCTCTCCATCCACGTACACCTTCACCAGCGAGCCAGGCTTCGCCTTGCCCGTCACTTCCGGCTGGCGATCGTCCGTCGTCTGTCCAGGCTGCAGCGGACCCTGCAGTGACCCGACGTGGTCGATCACCTGATCGATCGTGACCACGACATGGCTCGTATCCACCGTAAACTCGAGCGGCTTGCTATGGCCGCTCACGTTGCCGGCCCGGTCCGTTACCGTCGTCGACAGACTGTGCGCGCCGTCGGCGAGCGGCCCAGTCGGACGGAACGACCACGTGCCGTCCATGTTCACCACGGTCGAGCCGATCGCCTTCTCGCCGTCGTAAATCGTCACCACCGCGCCGGCCTCCGCCTTGCCGCGGTACGTCGGCGTTGCATCGTCCGTCGTCGCGCCATTCGCGATCGGACCCGTCGCGGGGCCGACATCGTCGATCAACATCTCGCCGGTCGACGCGGACGGTGCAATCGTATCCACCACGATCGGATAGTCGCCCGTCGGTTTGCTCAACTGACCATCGGCGCCTTCCGCCGTCGCGCTGAAGGTATGCTCGCCATCACGCAAGGGCGTCGTCGGACGGTAGGACCACTGGCCGGTGGCCGTCGTGACCGTCGTGCCGACTTCCTTGCCATCGATGAACACGTGCACGATCTGTCCCGGCAGCGCGGTGCCTTTCACCGTCGGTTGCGCGTCGTTCGTCGCACCGTTCGGCTCGATGTTGCCCACTTGCGGTTCGACCGCGTCGGTGACGCCCGTGATCGACGGCGCGCTCGGCACGCCCTGCAAGACCGTGATGTCATAGGCGTCGCTGTACGCGCTGCTGTTGCCGGCCGCGTCGGTCACCTTCGCCTGGAATGAGTGCGGGCCGTTCTCGAGCTGCATGTCGAGACGGAACGACCAGTGGCCGTCCAGGCCGACTTGCACGCGCCCCACGTAAACGTCCGTACCGTTGACCCGGTCGATGATCAGCACGTTGCTGCCGGGCTCGGCAGTACCGTGCAGCGTCGGACGCCGGTCGTCGGTGGTTTCGCCCGGATGCACCGAACCGGTCACGTCGCCGAAATCGTCGATCACGTCGACAATCACCGGCGCATCCGGCGGCGTCGTGTCGACGTTGACGACGAACGATGGCGACACGTCGCTCATCGTTCCCGTCAAATCCTTCGACTGCGCGGTCAGCGCATGCTTGCCTTCCGTCAGCGCATGGGCCGAGTCCGGCGTGAAGCTCCACTTGCCCGACGCGTCCGTCGTGGCCGAACCCAGCGTCGTGTCGCCATCGCGGATCGTCACGATCGAACCCGGCTTCGCCGTGCCATGCAGCGTCGGACGCGTGTCGTTCGTGAACCCACCGTTCGACACCGAGCCGGTTTGCGGCTCGACATCATCGACGACATTGGTGATGACGGTCGCACCCGGTCCCGACGTATCGACGGTGACGTTGAACGACTCGCTTGCGCCGCTTTCATTGCCCGCCGCGTCCCGCGCCGTCACCTTGAAATCATGCTCGCCGTCCGCGAGCGGGGTGCCCGGCGTGAACGACCAGCCGCCCGCCGCGTTCGCAACGGTCGAGCCGATCGCCTTGCCGCCGTCGTAGATCGTCACCACCGCGCCCGGCTCCGCCGAGCCCTTCAGCGTCGGCGTCGTATCGTCCGTCGTCCCGTGGTTCACGATCGGGCCCTGCACCGC
>NZ_CADFEF010000032.1:0-87964 GCF_902833125.1 Burkholderia sp. BCC1640
ACGCCCTTCACGGCTTCCCCTTCGCAACCGAGACTCCCCGTACCCTAAAATGCAGCTTCCTTTAACGACCATCCAGCTCCAAGTACTCCGCTCCCGCCAGGCTCCTTTTGGTTTTGGAAAGTACTGATCCGGCCAGTCGCCCCGGTGCGCGTTCATCCTTTCGGCGGATACCGGCGTGCGTCGGTGCCGCCTAAAGTGACCGGAAACGACACCTTCCGGAGAACGCCATGACGCACCCGCAACCCCGCACGATCGCCATCACCGGCGCCGGCACCGGCATCGGCGCCGCGTGCGCGCGCCGCTTCGCCGCCCGCGGCGATCGCGTCGTGCTGATCGGACGGCGTCGGGCGCCGCTCGACGCGCTCTCCGCCGAGACGGGCGGCCTCGCGCTCGCCGGCGACGCCGCGAGCACGGCCGACTGGGCCCGCTTCCTGCCGGAGATCGCCGCACGGTTCGGCTCCGTCGATGCGCTCGTCGCATGCGCGGGCGGCCACGGTCTCGGCCGCGCGGACGAAACCGACGACGCGCAATGGCGCGACGCGCTGCATGCGAATCTCGACACCGCGTTCGTCAGCGCACGCGCGTGCCTGCCCGACCTGATCGCGCGGCGCGGCAGCATCGTGCTGGTCGCGTCGATCGCCGCGCTGGCGGCCGGGCCCGGCGTATGCGGCTACACGGTCGGCAAGCATGCGCTGCTCGGGCTCGCGCGTTCGCTCGCACGCGACTACGGGCCGCACGGCGTGCGCGCGAATGCGGTGTGCCCGGGCTGGGTCCGCACGCCGATGGCCGACGCGGAAATGGCACCGCTGATGTCCGCTCACGGCGATACGCTCGACGGCGCCTATGCGCGCGTCAGTGCCGACGTGCCGCTGCGGCGCGCGGCCGATCCGGACGAAATCGCGGCCGTGTGCGCGTTCCTGGCGTCGCCCGACGCGTCGTTCGTGACCGGCGCGACGCTCGTGGCCGACGGCGGCGCGATGGTCGTCGATGTGCCGACGCTCGCGTTCGACACGCCGTGACGCCGGGAGACACGCAGCCCACGTGACACCGCATTGCGGACGCCGCGCAACGTCGAGCGCGCGTGCCGTCCGGCATTCGGACGGCCGCCTTCACCCCCGCACGTCGCGGTATCCAGCAGATGCGCGCGAAACCGCTCGGCCGCGTTGCGTGGCGCCTCGATCCGGTGCGCGGGCGCTGTCTTCGGCACCGGTATGCGGTCGAGGTAGTGCCGGTCGTCGCAGGATGCAAGGTGGCCGGTGCGCATGCGATCGAGCGCATGAACCGCATGCGGGGGCCCGCCATCATCGCAAGCAGCCCAGCCCCGCGAGCGCCGTCTCCACCGCGGTATCGAGCGGCGTCACCGGCTCGCGGCCCAGCACCGCCGTCACCCGCGCATTGTCCATCCGGAGCGGCTCGCGCCACAGATAGCGCATTTCGAGCATCTCGCGCATCGTCGTGACGAACGGCGCCGCGGCCCACACGAGCCACCACGGGAAGCGCCGCACCGTCGGCCGCATCCCGTGCCGCTGCGCGACGCGGCGCACGGCCTGCGCCATCTGCGTGCCGTCCGCGTCCCAGTGCCCGCCGAAATGGAAGCGCGCGAACGGCTCCAGCGTGTCGCGTCGCTCGAGCAGCTCGATCATCGTGCGTGCGACGTCCGGCAGGTACGCCCATTGATGGCCGACGCCCGGCCGGCCCGGCACGCTGATGGCCGCGACGGGCCGCCCGGCCTTGACGAGCCCCTGCCCGAACCAGTTGTTGCCCGCATGCGCCCCGAAGAAATCGCCGGCCCGCACGATGATCGTCCGGACGCCCTGCGCGGTCGCCGCCTGCAACCGCCGCTCCATCTCGACGCGGATCGCGCCCTTGCGCGTCACCGGATGCTGCGGCGCGTCTTCGCGCAACTCGGGAAACGCGTCGGGGCCGTAGTTGTAGATCGTCCCCGGCAGCACGACGGTCGCCTGCGCCACCGTCGCCGCCGCGATCGTGTTGTCGAGCATCGGCAACACCTGCGTCGACCAGTTCCGGTAGCCGGGTGGGTTCACCGCATGCACGATCACGCTGCAGCCGCGCGCCGCGCGGACCACCGCGTCGCGGTCGAGCGCGTCGCCACGCATCCATGCGATCCCGTCGCGCTCCACCGTCCCGGCGTCGAGCCCGCGCTTGAGCGCGCGCACCTGCCAGCCGGCATCGCGCAACTGACGCGCGACCTCGCCGCCGATGCCTCCGCTCGCGCCGAGCACGAGTGCCTGTCGTTGCGTTCCGCCTGCGTTTGCCGTCATGGCCGTTCTCCGTGAATGAACCGTTGTCTGCACGCATTCTGGCGCGGAGCCGCCTAACAAGGAATTGCCAAACCCAATCGATCAGCTATACATTTATGTATGACCATCGATCTGAACTGGGAACGCTACCGCACCTTCCTCGCCGTGCTGACGGAAGGCTCGCTGTCGGGCGCGGCGCGCGCGCTCGGCATCACGCAGCCAACGGCCGGCCGTCACGTCGCGGCGCTGGAGACCGCGTTCGGCCAGACGCTATTCACGCGCTCGCCGTCGGGGCTGCTGCCGACCGAGGCGGCGCTCGCGCTGCGTGGTCATGCCGAGGCGTTGCGCAGCGCGGCGGCCGCGTTCGAGCGCGCGGCCGCGAGTCACGGCGCGGGCGTGCGCGGCACCGTGCGGATCTCGGCCAGCGACGTGATCGCGGTCGAGGTGCTGCCGCCGATGCTTGCGCAGTTGCGGCGCGATCATCCGGGGCTCGTCATCGAACTGGTGCCGACCGACCGCATCCAGGACGTACTGAAACGCGAGGCCGACATCGCGGTGCGGATGGCGCCGCCCGCGCAGGAAGCGCTCGTCGCACGGCGCATCGGCGAGATCGACGTCGCGCTGCATGCCCGCGACGACTACCTGGCGCGCAACGGGACGCCATCGTCGACGGACGAACTCGCGCATCACGCGCTGATCGGTTTCGATACGGTGACGCCGTTCATCCGTTCGGCGGGACGCGGGATGCCGCTGTGGAAGCGCGATGCGTTCGCGCTGCGCACCGACAGCAATCTCGCGCAGCTCGCGATGATTCGCGCCGGCTACGGGATCGGCTTCTGCCAGAACCGGCTCGCGCAGCGCGATGCGCGGCTCGTGCGCGTGCTGCCGGACGGGCCCGCGATGAAACTGGAAACCTGGGTGGTCATGCACGAGGATCTGCGGGCGAGCCCGCGTTGCCGGGCCGTATTCGATGCATTGGCGAACGGGCTGCGCGCATATGCCGAAGGGACGGCCGACTAGGCCGTTCCAGCCCGCCGCGCCCGCGCATCGCCGCGACGCGCTATTCGTAGATCTTGCCGGCGAACAGGATGTCGGCCATGCGCCGCCACGGGTTGTCGGGCAGGTCGTAGCAGCGCAGCCCGTCCTCGGACGCCTCGGCCCAGTCGACCATCGCCTCCAGGTACTCGCCGATCGAGCGGTTTTCCCAGCCGAGCGCGGCGGCCGCGAACGGCGACGGCGGCACGTCGGCGTCGAGCTGGCGCTCCTTTTGCCAGTCGTGGCCGAGCACGCGCAGGAAGTGGATCAGCGAGCGCTCGTCGACCACCCGCTCCAGCGCGTGCTGCAGCCGCGCGGCCATCTCGCTTTTCAGTTCGTCGTTCATGCGTCTCGCCCCCTGCTACGCAACGTTCGGAAAGCTTCCACCTCGCACCAACCGGGATACGTTTCCTCGACGATGAAGAAATCGTCGAAATGGACCAGCCCGAGCCGCTCGAACGATGATCCCGAAATCTCCCGATATTTTCATCGGTACCGACTCGCGTCGAATACGTGCCTCTGCGCCGATGCGCATGCCTGCTTCACATCAGCAACTGCCG
The DNA here is from genome assembly GCF_902833125.1 of Burkholderia sp. BCC1640. NCBI lineage: Bacteria > Pseudomonadati > Pseudomonadota > Betaproteobacteria > Burkholderiales > Burkholderiaceae > Burkholderia > Burkholderia sp. BCC1640. Next base: position 3,857 of record NZ_CADFEF010000032.1, read on the forward strand.
CGACAGCACCTCGCGCGCCTGCGTGACCGTCTCGCGTTCGCCCGGCATCGGCGGCGTCAGCGAGAACACGGCGTCGGGCAGCGCCGGCAGCCGGTATTTCGCGCCGAGCCGCACGAGACCCTCGCCGATCGCCGATGCGCACAGGCAGCCGACGCCGAGCCCCGCCGCGAGCATCGACTGCAGCCCCGCGACACCCGACGCGCTGTGCACGAGCACATACGGCGCGTGCTGCTCGTCGAGCGAGCGCACGGCGATCTGATGCATCATGCAGTCGTCCGGCAGCAGCACGAGCGGCAACGGCTCGGGCAACTGCTCGGCGAGCGCGGGCGATGCGACCCACGACAGCGGCTCGCGCCGCAGCACCCAGCGCGTATCGGCCGACGCGGGCCGGAACGGGCCGCTCGACAGGTTCATCACGACACCGAGGTCGATCTGTCCGCGCGCATGCGCGGCTTCGATCTCCGCGCTCTTCATCGCGCTCACGTGCAGGCTCAGTTGCGGGTAGCACTCCCGCAACCGCGCGAGCAGGCCCGCGACTTCATGCGTCCGGTAGTAATCGGTGATCGCGACGCGCAACTCGCCCTTGATCGCCTGTCCGCGTACTTCGTCGAACGCGGCCTCGTTCAGCGCGACGATGCGGCGCGCATGCTGCAGCAAACGTGCGCCGGCCGGCGTCGGCTCCACGCCGCGCTTGCTGCGCACGAACAGCGGCACGCCGGCGCGCGATTCGAGCTTGCGCACTTGCTCGCTCACCGTCGACTGTGACAGATGCAGCAACGGCGCGGCCGCCGTAAGGCTGCCCGCATCCGCCACCGCCGCGAAAGTGCGCAACTGATCCAGATCGAAACCGCGCATCGCCTTCTCCATCCATCGAATAACCCGATGGATGCTACCACTAATTCCCGCTTTTCCGATTCATCGGCAATCCGCAGAATGTTGGTTCAACGGGTTTCGACCTACGGTGCGGCCCTCATTCTTCCGGACTTCCGTTCATGACCGACAACACCCTCGCCCCTTGCGCGCCGGCCGGCACGGCCGCCGCGGCGGCGCCGCGCAGCCATCACGGCTGGGCGCTCGTGGTCCTGCTGGTCGGCGCCATTCTGCCGCCGCTCGACTACTTCATCGTGAATCTCGCGCTGCCGGCCATCCGCGACGGCATCGGCGCACGACCGTCCGAGCTGCAGCTCGTCGTGTCGGCCTACGCGTGCGCGAACGCGGTCGTGCAGATCACCGGCGGGCGTCTGGGCGACCTGTACGGCCGCAAGCGGATGTTCATGATCGGGATGGCCGGCTTCGTCGTCGCATCGACGCTGTGCGGGCTCGCCGGCAGCGGCGCGGTGCTGGTCGGCGGCCGCGTGCTGCAAGGCCTGTTCGCCGCGATCCTCGCGCCGCAAGTGCTCGCGACGATCCGCAGCGTGTTCAGCCCGCAGGAGCAGGTGCGCGTGATGGGTTTCTACGGTTTCGTGTTCGGCCTCGCGGCCGTGATCGGCCAGCTGGGCGGCGGCGCATTGATCAGCCTGCATCCGTTCGGGCTCGGCTGGCGCGCGATCTTCCTGGTCAACGTGCCGATCGGCATCCTCGCGCTGCTCGGCAGCCGGCGCTTCATCCCGGAAAGCCGGCCACCGCGCGGCCAGCGTATCGACGTGCCAGGCACGGTGCTGCTGTCGCTGTCCCTGCTGATGCTCGTCTATCCGCTCACGCACGGACGCGAGGCAGGCTGGCCGCTGTGGATGGTCGCGTGCATCGCCGGAGCGCTGCCGATGCTCGGCGCGCTGCTGGCGGTCGAAGCGCGCCGGCTCGCCGGCGGCCGCGATGCGCTGCTCGACGTGCGCCTGCTGCGCAATCCGGTCGTCGCGCTCGGGCTCACGCTCGCGTTCCTGTTCTACATGCTGAGCGCGTTCTTCCTGAGCTACGGGATCTATCTGCAGGGCTGCTTCGACTGGTCGCCGCTCGCGTCGGGGCTGGCGATCCTGCCGCTCGGCATCGGCTTCCTCGCGAGCCCGCTGCTGATGCCGCGCCTCGTCGACCGGTTCGGCGGCCATCGCGTGCTCACGCTCGGCTTCGCGATGCTCGCGGCCGGCGTCGCGACCGCCGCCGCACTGGCCGGCGACCACGCGCCCGGCCCGGGCTTTTACGCGGGCATCGCGGCGATCGGCATCGGGCAAGGCCTCGTGCTGCCGTCGGTCGTGCGGATCGTGCTCGCGGAAGTCGACGCGGCGCGCGCCGGGGTCGCGTCGGGCATGGTCAGCACGATGCTGCAGATCGGCGCGGCCGTCGGGGCGGCGACACTCGGCGGGCTGTTCTTCGCACGGCTCGGCGCGCAACCGGGCGCGCTCGACTACGTGCACGGGTTCAGGACGGCGATGTGGGCGCTGACGGTCGTGCTGCTCCTGTGCGTCGCGTTGTCGGCCGCGCTGGGGCCGATGCATCGCCGGGCGCGGGCCGGCGCGTGACGACGCGGGTCGGACGACACATCGCCGGCAGCGAATCGGGGCATGCGCGATCGCTTGCCGGCATCGAGCTCACTTGGGGTGCCTGGGTTGCGCGTGCCGCGCTTCCCATTCGGCCAGCTCGACGCGATAGCGCGCCAGCGCTTCGTCGTACAGGTCGAAAACGCACGGCGAGCAGCCGCTGTTGCAGCAGTCTTCCAGTTCGGGTTGTTCGGGCGGGGTGGGACGCGGATCGTCGGCGAGCGTTTCCGCGGAGGCAGGCTTGGTCACGGCTTCAGTCACATGATGTCGAACGTTCAGTATACGGTGATGGTCCGTTGCATGCAGGCATGCCGACCGTATGCAACCGCGCCACCTGCTGATCGAAATCGCGACGATCGCGCAAGCGCCGCGTGCGCGATTTCGCATGCCCTGACGTCATACGCGAGTGCGACCGTCCGCCATCCGCTACGCCACGCGACCGCTCACGGGAATCGATGCACCGGTGATCGCCTGCGCGTCAGTCGACAGCAGGAACCCGATCGTCGCGGCGATCTGTTCGGGCTGGACCCAGCGCGTGAAATCCGCGTCGGGCATGTCCGCGCGGTTCGGCGGTGTGTCGATGATGCTCGGCAACAGCGCATTCACGGTCACGCCGCGATCGAGCAGTTCCGCCGCCAGCGCCTCGGTGAGTCGCGCGACGCCCGCCTTCGCGGCCGCATACGCGCCCATTCCCGCGCCTGCCTTGAACGCCGCGCCCGCGCCGATGTTGACGATGCGGCCCGCCGGGCTCGCCACCAGATACGGCAGCGCGGCCTTCGACGCATTCAGCGCCGTCTTCACGTTCAATTCGTACATGCGGTCCCACGTGGCCGCGTCGCCATCGGCGATCGTCTGCCACACGAACGCGCCTGCAATGTTCAGCAGCGCGTCGACCCGGCCGAATTCGCGATTCACGGTGTCAAGCGCGCGCGCAGCCGCCTGCGGATCGACGAGATCGATGCCGCCGAGGCGCAACGCATCGGCCGGCACGCCGGGCAACGCCTGCGCGTCCGGCGCCGTGCCACGGCCGATCAGCGCGACGTGAGCGCCGTGCCGGCCGAGCCAGGCGGCGGTTGCGACGCCGAGATGGCCGAATCCGCCGGTGATCGCGACTGCCTTGCCTTTCAGGTCGTGTTCCATCGATGTGCTCTCCTGAGTCGAAGGGGGTTGGATGATACGCGGTTCGGTGCAATGCCGGCCGCGACACGGGCGTGCCCGGCCGGCGTTTCGACAGCGTAGCGCCGTTCACGCCTCCATGCGCACGGCGACACAGGCGTCGCCGCCGACGAAGCCGATCCGTCGATCCGCCGCGGCGGTGCTGGTGCACACCACGCGTGACGGCGTGGCCGGGCATAATGCGCGATCACGGCGCGCCGCACGATGCACCGTCATCGCGCCGTTTGCGTACCGAACCCCGAACCTCAACCCGTCTATCCCATGCAAGTACTCGTCGTTGGCACCGGCAAGCTGGCAACCGAACTGCTCGGCTCGCACCGGCTCGACCCGGCAACCTGTCGCGTGATGGCCTGGTCGGACCCCGCACGTGGCGACGTCCGTTCGATCGTCGTTCACGCCGGATCCGGCCGCGAGCTGCCTGCCGCGATCGAATTCTGCCGCGCAACGGGGTCGCCGCTCGTCGAGCTGTCCACAGGCTCAGACCTCGAAACCGGATCGCACGACTTCCCCGTCGTGCTCTGTCCGAATACGAACATCCTGATGCTCAAGTTCATGAGCATGCTGGAAACCAGCGGGCATCTGTTTCGCGACTGCCACATCAGCGTGACGGAATCGCACCAGGCCAGCAAGACGTCCGTGCCCGGCACCGCGGTCGGCATCGGCCAGTCGCTCGGCGTTTCCGCGCAGGACATCCACTCCGTGCGGGACCCCGCCGAGCAGCGCGACGCATTGCAGATTCCCGACGACCAACTCGGCCGCCATGCGTTCCACCGGATCCGCATCGAGGACGGCGCATGCAGCCTGCAATTCGAATCCCGCGTGTACGGCGCGTCGCCCTACGCGGATGGCGTGTCGCGGATCGTCGAGGCCGTCCGGCAGCACGAGCTCGAACCTCGCCGGTACTCGATCGTCGAGTTCATTCACAACGGTTGGCTGTAAGCACAACGATGCGCGCGACGCGTCGGCGAGGCCCCCGCCGGCCCACTCGACGGCCCTGATCGCACGATCGCGCACGCGCCCTCTTAGCCGTCACCCAGCACGGCCCCGCTTTCCGGCAACGTCGCCCCGCCGTCGACGACGATCGTCTGCCCGGTGATGTACGCCGCATCGGCCGACGCGAGAAACAGCATCGCGTTCGCGATGTCCTCCGGCTCGCCCATTCGCGCGAGCGGAATGTCGCGCGCGATCTGCGCGGCGACCGACGCATCGCCGAGATTGCCGGCCGCCGGCGTGCGGATCATCCCCGGCTCGACGCCGTTGACCGTCACGTTGCGGCGCGCGAGTTCGAGCGCCGCCGCGCGAATGAAGCCGTTCACGCCTGCCTTCGACGCCGCGTAGTGCGCGAGCCCCGGATAGGCGACGCGCGGCCCGGTCACCGACGACGTGACGAGCAGCCGCCCCGCCCCCACACGCTCGAATGCCGGCAGCGCGGCCTGTGCAAGCCAGAACAGCGCCGACAGGTTGACCGACAGCGTGCGTTCGAGCATCGGCGCATCGATCCGCTCGAACGGAGTCAGCGGGAAATACGCGGCGTTGTGAACGACGACGTCGATCCGGCCGCCGTCGCGCTCGACCGCGTCGACCAGCGCGACGAGTTCGTCGCGGCTCGCGGCGTCGACGCGATACGCGCACGCAGCGCCGCCCGCGCTGGCAAGCGCGTCCGCCTGCGCGGCAGCGGCATCGCCGTTGAGATCGGCGAGCGCGACGAACGCACCGGATTGCGCGAAACGGCGCGCGATCGCCGCGCCGATTCCCTGCGCCGCGCCCGTGACGAGCACGACACGGCCACTGAAATCCGCACGCAGGCGGCCGCTGCCTGGCACGGCATTCATCGTTGCGCCTCGCCGGCGAGCGGATACACGGTTTCGTTCAGCACCTGCGCATGCGCGCCGATCGGGAAGTTCGACAGCGTGCCGAAATCGCCGCCCTGGTATCCGAAGATCTTGCCGTCCGTCTTGCGTTGCGCGAGGTCGATCAGCACGACGCCGAGCGTCGGCACCACCTTCTCGCGCCATACGAACAGATACAGCTGCTCGGCGATCCTGAAGTAATGGCAGCGGTCCACGTCGGCCAGCCCGCCTTCGACGCCCTGCAGGCACTGCCACGCGTAGAAGTTCTCGTTCAGGTAGATGTGCTCGTAGCATTCGGTCGGGCTGTAGCGATACATCGTGCGCTTGCCGACCAATTCGCGCGTGGGCCCGTGCAGCGGGCCCGGCCGCGCATGGCCGCCGAGCGTGCCGTGCCTGAATGTCGCATCGACGCCCGTCAGCGGCAGCCCGCGCGCGACGCGCGTGAACGCGTCGACCTGCGTGTCGGCTTCGGTCGGCAGCGTGCCGATCACCGACGTCCACACGCCGCCGCCGACGTCGATCACGAGACTGACCGACGTCGCGCGCGCTGCCGGGTCAATGTAATCGACGAAGTACAGGTCGTCGCGCAGCCGCGTGACACGGCACGGCGCACGGCCGCCCGCGTCGGTCGCCGCGTCGCGCCATTGCAGCGCGCCCGCCTCGAACGTATAGACGCGCCATGCGCCCGATGCGTCGCCGAGGGCCAGCGATCGCCCGACGAGCTCGTCCACGGGCGCGAGGACGTTCGCGTTCGGCGCGAAGCCGTCCGCGAGCGCGCCAACCTGAATGAATACCGGGTCCTGTCGTTCCACCTGCCGTCTCCCGCGCAGCCTCAGGCCCGGCGGGCCGTGTACGCTGCTCATGTGCACATGGTGCGGGCTGCGCGCGCCGCGCGGTATCGGCCAAAAGGATGAAGGGCGCGCGGCGCCGGAACGCGCTAAAGTGCACGTGATCCGCGCCGCTGCCGGCGCGAGGAGCGCCCATGCACCGTGTCACCCATTACCGACGCACCGATGAAGGCATCGAGGCGATCAGCCTCGAGTCCGACCGCACGTTTCCGCGGCACGCGCACGACGAATTCGGGGTCGGCGTGATCGTCAGCGGCGCGCACCGGTCCTGGAGCGGCCGGGGGCAGGTCGATGCGCTGGCCGGCGACGCGATCATGGTCAATCCCGGCGAGATGCACGACGGCATGCCGATCGAAACGGGCACGGGCCGGCGTTGGCGGATGCTGTACCTCGCGCCCGCACTGGTCGCGGGCGTCGCGGCGGAAGAAGGCCTCGGCGGTGTCGAGCTCGCGCACCCGGCAGTGCGTGACGCGCGGCTCGCGGCCGCGTTCGGACGGCTGCATGCACGGCTCGTCGCAGGAGACACGCTGCCGCTCGCCCGCGACGAGGCGCTCGTCACGCTGGTCGCCGGGCTGCTTGCGCGGCACTCGAACCGCGCGCTGCCGCCCGCCGGCGTCGCACCGGCGATCCGCGTCGCCCGCGAGCGACTCGATGCGGCGCCCGCTGCACCCGTTTCGCTGGCGGAACTCGCCGGCCTGAGCGGCGTGAGCCGCTTCCAGCTGCTGCGCGGATTCGCGCGCGAACTCGGCATCACGCCGCACGCCTATCTGATGCAGTCACGCACGCGGCTCGCGCGCGCACTGCTCGCGAGCGGCCGGCCGATCGCGGATGCCGCGGCCGAAGCCGGTTTTGCCGACCAGAGCCACCTGACGCGCGCATTCGCACGCCAGTTCGGGATCACGCCGGGACGATTCACGCAGGCAGGCTGACGGGCCTCGCCTCGCAGCGTGACCATGCGGTGCGCGCCGATGTCGATCGTCGCCGTCCGGCAGCAACGGCTCCGGATGACGGCGCTACCGGTCAACCGGAGGTGCCGGATACATCGCCGTTCCCGCTCACCCGCCCCGCTCACCGACGCCGCGGCAATTTCCGCTGCAATTTCGTTCAAGACGCCCGCGCCGCCGCACGCGACGATGCGGCACATGAAGACACGACTGATTGGCTATCTCTATCTCGCCGCCGCAATGGCCGGCGTCGGCAGCACCGTCATCGCGAGCCGCCTCGCGGCCGGCGGCCTGCCGCCGTTCGCGGCCACCGCGCTGCGCTTCCTGATCGCAACCCCGCTGCTGTTCGCGCTGATGCGAGCACAGCGAATGCGATGGCCGCGGGTCTCCGCACGCGACGCCGTGCTGCTCGTCGTGCAGGCCGCGGCGGGCGGTGTCGGCTATACGGTGCTGCTGATCAGCGGCACGAAGCTGTCGTCGCCCGTCGATGCAGGCGTGATGCTCGGCACGCTGCCGGCGATGTCGACGCTGATCGCGGCGGTCGTGCTGCGCGAACGGCAGACGCCGCGCGACTGGGGCGCGGCCGCGCTGGCCACCGCCGGCGTGCTGTTCGTCACGTTCGCGCCCGGCCAGGCCATGCCGTCGCTCCGGACACTCGCTGGCGACGCGCTGGTGCTGGCCGCCGTCGCTTGCGAGGCCGTGTTCATCCTGCTCAACCGGCGGCTGTCGGCGCCGTTGCCGCCGCTCGCGCTGTCGACGGCGATGTCGGGCCTCGGCTTCGTGCTCGCGCTGGTGCCGGCCGCGTTCGAATGGCATGCGCTCGCGACCGGCTGGAACATCGGCGCGGTGTCGGCGATCGCGTACTACGCGCTGGTGCCGACCGTGCTCGGCTATCTGTGCTGGTACGCGGGTTCGGCTCGCACGAGCGGCACCGAAGCCGCGCTGTTCACGGCGGTCGCGCCGGTCTCGGCCGTGCTGTTCGCGGTCGCGCTGTTCGGTGAGACGCTCGGCGGCACGCGATTGCTCGGCATCGCGCTCGTCGTCGCGGGGATGCTGGTGGGTGCGACGCAGCGGCGCGAGCCGCCGGCACGCATCGCGTCAGCCGGTTGTCTCGATGGCTAACCCGTTCGTCGATCGATGGCCGTCATCGCGCGCCATAGACGACTGTAGGAATGTGTCCGCACGCGGCAAAATCGTTGCGTACCGTCGCGCAAGATGCAATATTCGCGTGGCCGGGCCATTTGACAACCATCGAACAATAATTCGCATTGCCATGAACAAGAAGGAAGCCAAAACAAGAATCGCGGCGCTGCTGTCCGCGGGCGCGAGGAAAGCCGACGTGCTCGCCGAGCTCGCCGGACAGGGCCTCAAGGATCGCGTGCTCGCGCGCCTGATCGCGTCGCGCCCCGACCCCGAACTGTGCCGAAAGAACAAGGTGCATACCCGGATCCTGATCGCGCTCGGCATCGCGCAGTTGCTGATCAGCCTCGCACTCGCCTATCTGCTCCTGGTGGACGGGCTCAGCATCGGCGCCGCGGTGCTGTTCCTCGCGTTGACGGTGCCGCTGTCGCTGCTGTTCATCTGGGGCTTCGCGACTCATCGCGTTGGCGCGTATCACGCGTTCATCGTTCTGTCGCTGCTGCAAGTGCCGAGGACCATCGCCGATCTCGGCCGCGATCCGTCGGCCGCGCTGCCGACCCTCGGGGTGACGGTCATCCTGGTCGGCTACGTCTGGTTCGTCCGCAACCGGCTGTTCCCGGACTTCGGCTGGTTCACGCCGCGCAAGGTCGAGGGCCGTTACGCGTTCGTGGAAAGCGCCTGACGCTGTCGACCGCGCGCCATGAAAAAGGCGCCGGGCCGCCCCGCGATCGCGGGACGGCCCGGCGCCTTCTGCATTCCGGAATCCGGTGGCTTACTTGGCCTTTTCGGCCGTATCGCTAATTGCCTGGCCACCCTTCGAAATGTCCTGCCCCATGCCTGCAACGGTATTGCAACCGGCGAGCGCGGCGGTCACCACCAGCAGCACTGCAGCAATCGTACGCGTCATTCTCATTCTCCTTCGAGTCAACATGCCCGACCGGGCGAATCGTATGCGGCGTCGATGCCCTGCGGCGCGCAGGACACGGGGCCTGACCTGATTATACGGAGACGGCCGCCGCGCGCCAGTGTTCGCCGGGCCGGGCGTAACCCAGGCCACACGGGCCGTCGCGCAGATTTTCCTTGACTTCGGCGGGCCTCGAACTAATATACGCACCGCGTATATTTCTCATCAGGTGCCGCCGATGACCGTTCCCCAACAAGCCTTCCTGCGCGACGCGATGCGCCGCCTCAACATGACCCGCGAAGCGTTCGCGAACCGCATCGGCGTAAGCCGTCGTGCGCTGGACACGTGGCTGTTGCCCGACGACTCGCAGGAATCGCGCGGCATGCCCGAGATCGTCGAGCGCTTCGTGTCGGAAATCGTCGAACGCCCGGCACCGGATGGCGGAGACTATACGCAAAGCGTAGAAAAGCAGGGGCTCGCGAAGCAATTCCTGTTCGAAGGCAAGCCGCAACTGATTTCCGTGGACCAGTTTTCACGGGATTCGGTCGAGGCGCTGTTCCGCGTCGCCGACGTGATGCAGCCGATCGCGCGCCGCCACAAGATCTCGCGCGTGCTCGAAGGCGCGGTGCTCGGCAACCTGTTCTTCGAGGCCAGCACGCGCACTCGCGTATCGTTCGGCGCGGCTTTCTGCCGGCTCGGCGGCTCGGTGTGCGACACGACCGGGTTCACGTTCTCGTCGATGGCCAAGGGCGAATCGATCTACGACACGAGCCGCGTGATGGCCGGCTACGTCGACGCGCTCGTGATCCGCCACCCGGAGAAAGGCTCGGTTGCGGAGTTCGCGCGCGCGACCAACCTGCCGGTGATCAATGGCGGCGACGGCCCGGGCGAGCACCCGAGCCAGGCGCTCCTCGATCTCTATACGATCCAGCGCGAGTTCTCGCGCCTCGGCAAAATCGTCGACGGCGCGCATATCGCGCTCGTCGGCGACCTGAAATACGGCCGCACCGTGCACTCGCTCGTCAAGCTGCTCGCGCTGTACCGCGGGCTCAAGTTCACGCTCGTGTCGCCGCCGACGCTCGAAATGCCCGCATACATCATCGAACAGATCGCGACGAACGGCCACGTGATCGAGCAGACGAACGACCTCGCGGCCGGGCTGCGCGGCGCGGATGTCGTCTATGCGACGCGGATCCAGAAGGAGCGCTTCACCGACGAGTCGTTCGAAGGCTACACGCCGGATTTCCAGATCAACCAGGCGCTCGTCGACTCCGTCTGCAAGCCCGACACGCTGATCATGCACCCGCTGCCGCGCGACAGCCGGCCCGGCGCGAACGACCTGTCGGTCGACCTGAACCGCGATCCGCGCCTCGCGATCTTCCGGCAGACCGACAACGGCATTCCGGTCCGGATGGCGATCTTCGCGGTGCTGCTCGGCGTCGAGAATCTGGTTCAACATTCGATGCGCGACGCCACATGGCGCCCGCCGGCGTACCTCGGGCCGGAGGATGCGGTGTTTCACGGGATCGATTGACCCGCGGACGTAACACACGCAACGCGCCGTCTTCTACGGCGCGTTTTTCATTTTCGATGCGGATGATGCGGGCGCGGCCGGCCCCGCGTCAGCTGCCCCATGGATCGATCACGCGCAGGCCCGCCGCTTCGAACGGCGCGACGTCGTGTGTGGCCACGACACCCTGTTGTTACTCTGAACGAACGAAGATGCGACCACTGTAATCGGTCCGCCACGCCCATCACACTCGGCCATTCGGCCATCCTGCCCCTCCCCGCAAGCGTTCAAGCCCCCTGCAACATTCGTCAACATTCTCATCACAAATGCGAACAAGAACGCTTCTCATTTAAAGAAAAATTACATAGAATGCCGCCTGAAAACAAATCGTAATAATTCCCGGCGGCGTGCACATTTCCGTAGCGCGTCGTTCCAGGGGCCACACTGCGAGGTCGAAGCGCATCATGAAGTCCCGTCCTGAAGAGCTGAAGCTCGGCAAATTCACCACCCTGTGCAGCGTGCTCGCCGCGAGCCCTGCGTTCGCCGACGGCACGCCGCCGCCCGCACCGGTCAGCACCGAAGGCCATCTGGCGCCGATCGAGGTCCAGGGCAAGGCCGAGCACAGCTACAAGGCCGACTTTTCCGCCTCCACGAAATTCACCGCGCCGCTCGTCGACACGCCGAAGTCCGTGACCGTGATCCCGCAGGAGCTGATCCAGAGCAGCGGCGCGGCAACGCTGACCGAGGCGTTGCGCACCGTGCCGGGCATCACGTTCGGCGCCGGCGAAGGCGGCAACCCGCTCGGCGATCGTCCGTTCATCCGCGGCTACGACACGCAAGGCAGCATGTTCGTCGACGGGATGCGCGACACGGGCGCGACCACGCGCGAGATCTTCAACACCGAGCGCGTCGAGATCACCAAGGGCTCCGACGGCGCATACGGCGGCCGCGGCGGCGCGGGCGGCAGCATCAACCTGATCACGAAAGCGCCGCACCTCGGCACGACGGCGGCCGCGAGCGCCGGCCTCGGCACCGATCGCTACCGCCGCTTCACCGCCGACGGCAACTGGCAGTTCGCCGACCACGCGGCGTTCCGCCTGAACCTGATGAGCCACAACAACGACGTCGCGGGCCGCGACGCCGTCAACAACGAGCGCTGGGGCGTCGCGCCGTCGATCGCGTTCGGTCTCGGCACGCCGACGCGCGTGACCGCGAGCTACTACCACCTGTCGACCGACGACATGCCCGACGGCGGCATTCCGTACTTCTACACGACGTCGAACAAGCCTGCGAACGTCGACACGATCTATCCGGCGCCCGTCGACCGCCACAATTTCTACGGCCTGATCGACCGCGACTTCCGCAAGACCACGTCGGACATCAGCACGATCAAGATCGAGCACGACATCACGCCGAATCTGACGGTGCGCAACACCACGCGCTACACGGAGTCGACCCAGGACTACATCTGGACGCAGCCCGACGACAGCCAGGGCAACGTGGTCAACGGCAAGGTCTGGCGCCGCAACAACAACCGCAACAGCTCGGTCAACAGCCTCGCGAACCTGACCGAACTGTTCGGCGAATTCCGCACCGGCCCGTTCAAGCACAGCTTCTCGACCGGCATCGAGCTGTCGCGCGAATGGGGCAAGCGCGATTCGTACACGGTCGCGACCGACAAGGGCACCATCTGCCAGCAAGGCATCGGCGCGCCGTCCGGCTACAACTGCACGAGCCTGTGGTCACCGAACCCGAACGATCCGTGGGCCGGTTCCGTCACGCGCAACAACGACTATGCGCATGCGCGCACCACGACCAAGTCGATCTACGGCTTCGACACGATCGAGCTCACGCCGCGCTGGCAAGTGAACGCCGGCGTGCGCGTCGACGACTATTCGACCCGCTTCACCGACACCAAGGCCAACGGCAGCAAGACCTACACGCGCGACGACACGCTCTTCAACTGGCAGGCCGGCCTCGTGTTCAAGCCCGCGCAGAACGGCAGCATCTACGCGTCGTATGCGACGTCGTCGACGCCGGCCGGCATGCTGCTCGGCGAAGGCAGCGAATCGCAGTCGCTCACGCCGGGCCGCGGCGGCGTCGGCCCGAATGCCGATCAGATGGCCCCCGAGAAGAACCGCAGCATCGAACTCGGCACGAAGTGGAACGTGCTGAACGACAAGCTATCGCTGACCGCCGCGCTGTTCCAGATCGACACGACGAATGCACGCGTGACGCTGCCGAACAACCAGTACGCGATGGTCGGCAACAAGCGCGTGCAGGGCCTCGAACTCGGTGTCGCCGGGCAGATCACGAAGCAGTGGCAGGTGTTCGGCGGCTACACGTACATGAAGAGCGAGCTGCGCGACAACGGCAAGGATGCCGCGAACAACGGCCACCGGTTCCCCAATACGCCGAAGCACAGCCTGACGATGTGGTCGAACTACGACGTGACGCCGAAATTCACCGTCGGCGGCGGCGCGTTCTACATGTCGGAAGTGTTCGGCGATCCCGCGAACCTGCGTGCGGTGCCGTCGTACTGGCGCTTCGACGCGATGGCGCAATACCGGATCAACAAGAAGCTCGACCTGCAGCTGAACGTGAACAACCTGTTCAACCGCACGTACTTCGATCAGGCGTATCCGGCGCACTACGCGTCGATCGCGCCGGGCCGCTCGGCGTTCATCACGCTGAATGCGCGCTACTGATCGATGGAAACCATCTCGCTGAAGGCGCTCGCGTCGGTGTCGCCGCGCGCGTTCGCCGACATCCTGGCCGGCCCGCCCGAGCGCGCCGCCGCGTGGGTCGCGGCGGCTGCCGACAACGGGATCGTCGACGCGCAGGCCGTCTACGGCCAGTACCTGCTCGACGGGCACGGCGTCGCGCGCGATCCGGCCGCTGCATTCGGCTGGTTCCGACATGCGGCGCGGGCCGGTCACCCGATGGCGATGAACATGCTCGGCCGCTGCTACGAGTTCGGCTGGGGGACGGCCGCCTGCGCGCCGGTGGCCGTGTACTGGTACCGGCTCGCCGCGCAGGCCGGCCTCGACTGGGGCATGTACAACCTTGCGACGGCGCTCGCGCTCGGCAACGGCGTCGCCGAGGATCGCGCCGCCGCGCTCGACTGGTTTCGCCGCGCCGCCGCGCTCGGCCATGCGAAATCGATCAACCTGATCGGCGGCTTCTACGAGGACGGCTGGGTCGTGGCCGTCGATGTCGACGCCGCGTTCGACCACTATCGCCGCGCCGCCGAGGCCGGCGATTTTCGCGGCCAGTTCAACTACGCACGGCTGCTCGCCGATCGCGGGCGCGTCGACGAAGCCCTCGTCTGGTTGGCGCGCGTGCCGGCCACCGCCACCCCCGCGTTCGTCGCGAAGATGCGCGCGTATCTCGCGTCGTCGCCGCTCGACGCGTTGCGCGCGGCGGCGCTGCAGTTGCCGTCTCATGGCATGGAATCCGAATCATGATGCTTCATATCCCCGGCGTGCTGACCCAGGCACAGGTCGCGCAATGCCGCGAGATGCTCGATGCCGCCGACTGGGTCGACGGCAACGCGACGTCCGGCACGCAGTCGGCGCTCGCGAAACGCAACCGGCAGTTGCCGGAAGGTTCGCCGGTCGCGCGCGCGGTCGGTGATGCCATCCAGGATGCACTGGCCCGACATCCGCTGTTCTTTTCGGCGGTGCTGCCGCTGAAGGTGTTTCCGCCGCTGTTCAATCGCTACGAAGGCGGCGAGGCGTTCGGCACGCATGTCGACAACGCGATCCGGCTGCTGCGCGGCACGGATTTTCGCGTGCGTAGCGACCTGTCGGCGACGTTGTTTCTCGAAGAACCGCACGCGTACGACGGCGGCGAGCTGTGCGTGGAAGATACGTACGGCGTGCATCGCGCGAAGCTGCCGGCGGGCGATCTCGTGCTGTATCCGGCGTCGAGCCTGCATCACGTGACACCCGTGACGCGCGGCGAGCGTGTCGCGTCGTTCTTCTGGATCCAGAGCATGGTGCGCGACGACGGCGATCGCACGCTGCTGTTTCAGCTCGATACGCAGATTCAGGCGTTGTCGGCGGAAAAAGGCGCGAAGAATCCGATGGTCATCTCACTGACGGGGATTTATCACAACCTGTTGAGGAAGTGGGCGGATGCGTAGTCGCGGCAATCACGCCCGCTATGCACGCGCCATGCGCAAGTGCACGGGCCATCGCCCCCTTCCCGTGCCGGCATTCATCTAACGAAATCGCCGATGACGGACGACGCGCCTTGCATCGCATTCACCGGCGACGGTTTCATCGATTACCGTCGGAATGGTTGGCATGGGTCGTCCGGCGAGCGCCATTGGACCGTGATGCAAGTTGAATCGCCCGCGATATGACGCGTCGTCCAGGGAACCTTCCCCAACGAACGCCCCCGCCGACATTCTTTCCGACGACAACGCCCCCGCATCGGTAACATCCGCACTTGCCGATCCCCGCCCGCTCCCGCACAATCGGGCCACCTGCCTTCCTCCCCCCGCGCCGATGTCCTATGCGTCACTCGCCACCGGCGTCCTGCTCGCCGGCGGTCTCGGTCAACGCTTCGACCCAAGCGGTCTGCACAGCAAGCTGCTCGCGCTGCTTCCCGACGGCACGCCGGTTGCGGTCGCGGCCGCGCGTCGCCTCGCCGCGGCCACCGCCGACGTGATCGCCGTCGTGCGTCCCGGCGCGGAAAAACTCGCGATTCTGCTGAACGAAGCCGGCTGCCAGGTCGTCTATGCGCCCGACGCGATGCGCGGCATGGGCGCGAGCCTCGCAGCGGGCGTCCGCGCGACGCCGGAAGCAACCGGCTGGCTGGTCGCGCTTGGCGACATGCCCTGGATCGCGGCATCCACCTACGAAGCGGTGACGCGCGCGCTCGACGCCGACGACGCATCGATCGTCGCCCCCGTTCATCGCGGCGTGCGCGGTCATCCGGTCGGCTTCGCCGCGCACCATTACGATGCACTGGCCGCGCTCGACGGCGATACGGGCGCCCGCGCGTTGTTCGCGAGCGCACCGGTCAACCTGCTCGGCGTCGACGATCCCGGCATACTGCGCGACGTCGACACGCCCGCGGATCTGCGCTGACATCGGCGCGCGCCGGCCGCACCGCACATCGTGGATGCCGGCCTTCGCGCGATCCGGCGCGATACCTGCAGAGGCTCGCATGTCGCCGGCAATCCGCATGCCGCCGCGAGAATCCCGCTGCAAACACCCGCCCGATTGCCTATAACGGAGACGAGGCGCGCCCGCCGCGCCACCGCCGCCACGCATTGCGCGAGTTCCCCATGGACCACACGACCCCGATGCCCGAGCCCCCGGCCGACCCGAACCGCGATCCGGAAGACGATCCGTTGTCGCCGCCACCACCGGGGCATCCTCACGACAACCCGCAGCAACCCGACGGACCGCCGAGCAAGGACCCGGTCTAGCCGGCGTCCGCCCCGACCCGCGACGGCCACCGGCCGTGCCGGTGCCGCCGCGAGCGTCCGTCCGCTACCGCGCCGTATATCCGCCGTCGATCGCCAGCGACACGCCGCTGATCATCGACGCCGCGTCGCTGAGCAGGAACAGGATCGGCTCGACCACCTCGTCCGGCTCCGCGAAGCGCCCGAGCGGAATCGCCGCGAGCATCGGCGCGCGCTTCTCCGGCTCGCTCCACGCGAACTGCGCCATTGGCGTGAGCGTGACGGTCGGGTTCACGCTGTTCACGCGAATTCCGTGCGCGCCGAGTTCGATGCAGAGCACGCGTGTCATCGCGTCGAGCGCCGCCTTCGATGCGCAATAGCTCAGATGCGCGGGCAGGCCGACGAGCGCGGCCTGGCTCGATACGTTGACGATGCTGCCCCGCGCGCGTGCCGCGCCTCGCCCCGCACGTTCGATCATCTTCCGCGCGACGGCCCGCGCGACCAGCGCCGCGCCGCGCGCATTGACGGCCATCACGCGATCGAAGTGCGCCGCACTCACCTCGAGCGCCGGTTCGAGCGACGCGATCCCCGCGCAGTTGACGAGCCCGTCGAATGCATCATGCACGGCGAGCGCCGCATCGATCGCGTGTTCATCGCCGCCGATATCGATGCGCAAGGTTTCGCATGCGATCTCGCCAGCCAGCGAATCGAGCGCGGCCACATCGCGCCCCGCCGCGACGACCCGCGCGCCGGCATGGGCCAGCGCAACCGCGCAAGCGCGCCCGATGCCGCTCGACGCACCGGTGACGAGCACCCGCGCACGGCTGAAATCGAATCGTGTCTTCATGATGACGCGCGCAGTTCGTGCATGATCGGCTTGAGTGCCGGATACAACGCCGTGTAAAGTGCGAAGCGCGCCGCATACGCATTCGCGCGCGCGGCATCGGGACGCGCGCGTTCGACGAGCGTGACCCAGCCGCCTTGCGCGTCGTCGTGCGACACCAGCCCCGCGCCGACGCCCGCGAGCAGCGCGGCGCCCATCGCGGCTTCGACGTCCTGCTCGATCGTCCACACCGGAAAACCGGTCACGTCCGCGATGATCTGCATCCACAGCGCCGAATGCGCGGCGCCGCCGACGACGATCAACCGGTCGTCCAGCGCCGCCGCGCCGCGCCGGCCGGCCTCGATGTTGTGCCGCAGCGCGAACGCGACACCTTCGAGCACCGCGCGATACAGGTGCGCGCGCGTGTGCGCGAGGCTCAGCCCGACGAATGCGCCGCTCGCCTTCGCGTCCCACACCGGGCTGCGCTCACCCATCAGATACGGCAGGAACAGCACGCCGTCCGCGCCGGGCGGCACGCTTTCGGCCGCTTCCTCGAGCAGCACGTGCGGGTCGCCGTGCGGCAGCAATCGCGCCGCATCGATCTCCGCATGGCAGAACTGATCGCGGAACCACGCGACCGATGCACCGGCCGTGATCGCGCCGCCGAACACGTACAGGTCGCGCTGACCGTTGAACACGTGCGGCATGCTGACGAGCCCGTGCCGCGCATCGACGTGCTGGTTCACGTAGCCCCAGCACATGCTGGTGCCGATCATCGCGACATGCTGGCCGGTGCGCGTCGCGCCGGCCGCGAAGGTCGCGACGGCCGCATCCACGCCGCCCGCGACGACCGGCGTGCCGGCCGGCAGGCCGAGCCGCTCCGTCCATTGCGACAGCAGCCCGCCGACGACGTCGGTCGATTCGACGAGCCGCTCCGGCATCATCGTCGCGGGGATGCCGAGCATGTCGAGCGCATCGTCGGACCACTCGCGGCGCGCGACGTCGTACACGCCGCCGATGTTGCCGGCCGAACTGTGGTCGACCGCGACTTCGCCGGTCAGCAGATAGATCACGTACGCGTTCGGCGGCAGAAAATAACGCACGTTCGCCCACACGTCCGGGCGCTGCTCGCGCAGCCACAGCATCTTGGTGAACCCGTAGTAGCTGTCGACGCCGTTGCCCGTGATCACGCGCAGCCGCTCGACGTTCACGTTCTCGTTCACCCAGTCGACCTCCGCGGTCGCGCGCCGGTCCATCCAGATCAGGCACGGGTGCAGCGGCCGCATGTCGCTGTCGACCGGAATGCCGGAACCGCCATACAGGCTGCTCACGCACACGGCGCGGATCGCATCGGCCGGCACGCCGTGCGCGCGCGCGTCGCTCACGCAGCCCGCGATGCAGTCGAGCACCGCATCGAACCACACCTGCGGCCACTGCTCGGCCCACAGCGGGCGCGGCGTGTCGGGCTGGTAGCCGGCCGAACGGCGCGCGACGATCGTGCCATGCCGGTCGACGAGCAGCGCCTTGGTGCTCTGCGTGCCGATGTCGACGCCTATCACGTATTCCATGATGTCTCCGGTGAGAGATCGCACGAGCCCGCGTTCAACGCGCCGGCTTCAGCAGCACCTTGATCGATTCGGGCGACTTCGCGACGCGGATCGCTTCGTCCCAGTCCTCCAGCGCGAAGCCGTGCGTAACGATGCCTTTCGACGTGACGAGCCCGCGCGCGAGCAAATCGATCGCGACCGGATAACAATACGGCCCCAGGTGCGCGCCGCGCACGTCGAGCTCCTTGCGATCGCCGATGATCGACCAGTCGGCGGTCGTGTCCTCGCCGAACACGCTGAACTCGACGAACCGGCCGAGCTTGCGGATCAGTTCCAGCCCCTGGTTCACGCCGACCGGCGCGCCCGTCGTCTCGATGTACACGTCGCATCCGTAGCCGTCGGTCAGCGCGCGGACGATCTCGCGCGCATCGTCGCGCGTCGGATTGATCGTCACGTCCGCGCCGTATTGCCGCGCAAGTTCGAGCCGCTCGTCGATCAGGTCGATCACGACGAGCTTCTTCGGCGTCTTCAGGTGCGCGACCTGCGTCATCATCAGGCCGAGCGGGCCCGCGCCCGCGATCACCACGACGTCGTCGAGCTGAAGGTCGCCACGGTTCACGGTATGGATCGCGCACGACAGCGGCTCGATGATCGCCGCATCCTCGAGCGACACGCCGAGCGGAATCCGGTGCACGATGGCCGTCGGCGGAATGCGCATGTACTCGGCCATCCCGCCGTCGGCGACCTCGCGCTGGAAGCCGAAGATGTTGTGCACCTCGCACATCCAGTACTGGCCGGACTTGCAGTAGCGGCACTTGCCGCACGGCACGATCTGTTCGGCGATCACGCGATCGCCCAGTGCGACGCCGAAATGCTCGGCCGCGCCGTCGCCGAGCGCTTCCACGTAGCCGAAGAATTCGTGGCCGGGAATCACGGGCGCCTTCACCCACGGGCTCGGGCCGCCCCAGAACATCTTCGCGCCCGTATAGCATTTGCAATCGCTCGCGCAGATCCCGCACGCGGCGATGCGGATCACGAGCTCGTTCGCGCCCGCGCGCGGCTGCGCGACCTGCTCGACGCGGTAATCCTCGGGGCCGTGGCAAACCACCGCGGTCATGCGCGGCTGGGCTTCGGGTGTCGTCATGAGTTGTCTCTTCCGTTGATGATTCGGATGTCTGATGAATGAATCGTTACCGCGACCGTTCGCGGCTGATGTAGATCGCGAGCAGGATGATTCCGCCCTTGATCACGTTCTGCACATACGGGTTCACGCCGATCATGTTCAGCCCGTTGTTGAGCACGCCGAGCAGCAACGCACCGACGAGCGTGCCGAGGATCGCGCCGCGCCCGCCGGAGATCGACGTGCCGCCCATCACGACGGCCGCGATCGCGTCCAGTTCGAAGCCGACGCCTGCGTTCGGCTGCCCGCTCATCAGGCGCCCGGTCAGCACGATCGCGGCAAGCGCCGACGTGAGCCCGGCCAGCGTGTAGACGATCAGCTTCACGCGCGCCACGCGCACGCCGGTGAGCCGCGTCGCCTGCTCGTTGCCGCCGATCGCATACACGTAGCGGCCGAACGGCATGCGATCGAGCAGCAGCCACGCGATCGCATAGACGACCAGCATGATCAGCACCGGCGCCTGGATGCCGAGCACCTTGCCACTGCCGAAGAACGCGACCCAGTCGGGCAGCCCGTCGATCGGATAGCCGCCCGTATAGATGAGCGCGAGGCCGCGCGCGATGCCCATCGTCGCGAGTGTGACGATGATCGGCGGCATCCCCGCGAACGCGACGAACACGCCGTTCAGGAAACCGAACCCGAAGCCCACCGCGATGCCGATCGCGAGCGCCGCGACCGCATTCACGCCGGCGACCATCAACCCGGCCGCGAGCGTACCGGACAACGCCATGACCGAGCCGACCGACAGGTCGATCCCGCCGGTCAGGATCACGCAGGTCATGCCGACCGCGATGATCGCGTTGATCGACACCTGGCGCAGCACGTTCTCGAGATTCGCGGCGGACAGGAAGCTCGGGCTCGCGATCATCATCGCGATGCACACGACGATCAGCCCGACGAGCGGATAGAACAGCGTCGAGCGCCGCAGTTGCGTCCACATCGCGCGCGGCGGCGGCATCTCGCCGGCCGCGGCCGCGAGTGTCGGGGAAGACGGGGAAGAAGAATCATGCAGGTTCATGGGTCGCTCCTCGCGTGCCGGCCGTGGCATGGGTCATGACCGTGTCGGGATCGATCTCGTCGCCTTCGAGCGTCGCCTCGATGCGGCCCTGCCGGAACACGGCGACGCGATCGCACATGCCGACGATCTCCGGCAGCTCGGACGAGATCATGATGATGGCGTAGCCGCGCGCGGTGAGTTCGCGCATCAGCCCGTAGATTTCCGCTTTCGCGCCGACGTCGATGCCGCGGGTCGGCTCGTCGAAGATCAGCACCGTCGCGTGATGATTCAGCCAGCGCGCAATCACGACCTTCTGCTGGTTGCCGCCGGACAGCGTCGCGACCTCGGTGTGGATCGACGGCGCCTTCACGCCGACGCGCCGCATCACGTCGTGCGTCGTGCGCGCTTCGCCGCGTCGATCGATCAGCCAGCGGATCGACCGGTACTTGCCGAGGTTGTTCAGCGAGATGTTGTCGCGAATCGAGAACGACGTGACGAGCCCTTCCGTCTTGCGGCTCTCCGGCAGAAGGCCGATGCCCGCGCGCAGCGCGTCGGCCGGATCGGCGAGCTTCGCCGCCGCGCCGCGCACGCGCACGTCCTTGCGGTGCGCGCGCGTCGCGCCGATCACCGCGAGCGCGGTCTCGGTTCGGCCCGAACCGACGAGCCCCGCGAAGCCCAGAATCTCGCCCGCATGCAGCGCGAAGCGGTTGACCGGGCCGTCGCGCTCGATCTGCAGCGCCTCGACTTCGAGCACGGCGGGCGCATCGGCGGCGCGCGCCGGCTTCGGCGGGAAGCTGCTTTCGAGCCGGCGGCCGACCATCATCCGCACCAGCTGCTCGACGTCCGTGCGCGCGACGTCGGTGGTCGCGACATACTGACCGTCGCGCAGCACCGTGATGCGATCGCACACCGCGAAAATCTCGTCGAGGTGATGCGAGATGAAGATCATCGCGACACCCTGCCGCTTCAGCTCGCGCATGATCGAGAACAGATGTTCTGCCTCCGCCGGCGTGAGCGTGGCGGTCGGTTCGTCGAGGATCAGGATGCGCGCGTCGAGCGACAGCGCCTTGCCGATCTCGACGAATTGCTGCTGCGCGACCGACAGCGTGCGTAGCGGCGCGTCGAGATCGATCGTCACGCCGAGCCGCGCGAAGATGCCGGCCGCGACGCGCCGCATCCGCGTGCGATCGCGCACACCCCAGCGGGTGCGCAGCTCGCGGCCGAGGAACAGGTTGTCGACGGCATCGAGGTGCGGAATCAGGCTGAATTCCTGGAACACGATGCCGACACCGGCCGCGACCGCGTCGTGATAACTCGCGAAATGCCGCGCGCTGCCGTCGATCTCGATCGTGCCGGTATCCGGCTGGTGGATCCCGCAGAGGATCTTCATCAGCGTCGACTTGCCGGCCCCGTTCTCGCCGAGCAGCGCATGAATCTCGCCGCGCGCGATCTCGAGGTGAATGTCCGACAGCGCCTTCACGCCCGGAAAGCTTTTCGTGATGTGACTGAGCGTCAGTATCGTGTCCATCGGCTTCTCCGTGCGAAGGGCGTCGGCCGGGCCGCCGCCCTTCGCGTAGCGTTGCGCGTCGCTCACCAGCTGAATCCCTTCGCATTGCCGCGATCGACGACCTTCACGTCGACCGGAATCGCTTTCGGCACCGTCGCGCCCCACTTGCGCGCGATCGCGATGCCGAGCGCGATGCGCACCTGATCGGCCGGGAACTGCGCGGTCGTCTCGATGAACTTCGAGTTCGGCTTCTGGATCGCGGCGATCGCCTCAGGCGCGCCGTCGACGCTGGTCAGCTTGATGTCCTTGCCCGATCCCTCGATCGCGGCGAGCGCGCCCATCGACCCGCCGTCGTTCACGCTGAAGATGCCCTTCAGGTTCGGATGCGCGGAGATCATGTTCTCCGTCACCGACAATGCGGTCGCGCGCTCCTGCTTGCCGTTCTGCGTGTCGACCAGCTTCACGTTCGGGAATTTCGCGAGGCCGGCCTTGCAGCCGCGTACGCGTTCGAGAATCGGCACGACCGGAATGCCGTCGAGGATCGCCACCTCGCCGCTGCCACCGATCGCCTTCGCGAGGTATTCGCACGACATCACGCCCGCGTCGTAATTCTTCGAGCCGACAAACGAATCGACCGGGCCGTTCGCGTTCGCGTCGACGGCCACGACCACCGCGCCGGCCTTCTTCGCCTGCGTGATCGCCGACTGGATGCCGGTCGAATCGGTCGGATTCACGAGCAGGATGTCGATCTTCTTCTGCAGCATGTCCTCGACGTCGCTCACCTGCTTGCTGACGTCGTGATGCGCGTCGGTCACGACGACCTGCGCGCCGATCGACGCGGCCGCGTCGTTCAACGCCTTCTGCATCGTCACGAAATACGGATTGTTCAGCTCCTGGAAGGTCATGCCGATCCGCAGCGGCGCCGCATGCGTGACCATCGGGAACCAGGTTGCGACAGCTGCCGCGGCAACGGCCGCGATGCGTGCGGCGCGGCGGCGGGATGAAGCGGGCGATGCGTGCGTCATGACGGTGTCTCCGGATATGTGCGGTTTTTTCGTGGGTGAGCGAGCCCCTCGCGACGCGAACGGCGCGATGGGCTGGGTGAAACGGCAAGGAAAAGTCAGTCGGGCGAACGCCCGGCGATCATCCCGGCTGCGGTACGAGCCCGCGTGCATCGGGCGTGACCACGCGCGGCGGCATCGGGTTGCCGGTGGGCGCCGCATGCAGCGCGAGCTCGCGGCTGCGTGCGTTCAACCGCTGCAGCGCGCGGAATTCGGTCGGCGCCATCCCCTTCACCGCGCGGAACTGGCGGTTGAAGTTGGACACGTTGTTGAAGCCGGCCTGGAAGCAGATGTCGGTGATGTTCGCGTCGTCGGCGAGCAGCATCTGGCATGCGGATTCGATCCGCAGCCGGTTCACGTACTGGACGAACGGCAACCCGGTATGGCGATGGAACGCGCGCGAGAATGCGCTGACGCTCTGCCCGGTCAATTGCGCGAGATCGGATTCGCGCAGCTCGGACGCGAGATTCTTGCCGATATACGACAGCGCGTGGCTGAGCCGCGTGGGCGTCACGTGCGCCTGGTCGTACGCGGGGCTTGCGAGCAGCGTGCGTTCGGCCGCGCCGCACAACCGCTCGAGGATCGTCATGAACAGCGCGATGCGACGCATCCCGCGCGCGGTCAGCAGCTCGTCGAACAGCGGTGCGATCGCGGCGCTCGTGTCGTCGTCGAAGCCGACGCCGCGCCGCGCGTCGTCGAGCAGCGCCTGCGCATCGCGGCATTCGGGAAACGCGTCCATGCAGCGGCGCACGAACGACGGATCGAACTGGATCACCAGATTGCGGCGCTCGACGGTTTCGCCTTCGGCCATGTCGCTGACCCAGTTGTGCGGCAGGTTCGGGCCGAGCAGCACGAGATGGCCGGGGCCGAACGAGCCGATATGGTCGCCGACGAAATACTTGCCGCTCGTCGCGACGATCAGGTGCAGTTCGAATTCGGGATGGAAATGCCAGCGGATCGTGCGGTACGGATAGCCGTGCGACCAGACCTTGAACGACTCGTCGCGTCGCACGTCGACCACTTCCAGATCGGGATGCATCATCCTGGCGTCTCCATTCCCATGTCTCGCTGGCCGGGCCGCTCGGCGGTTCGCCGCGTGAGTCGTGCGGCAACGCGACCGGTCGCATGGGAAGCAATGTAGGTCGATCGCGTGCGCGGCTCCACCAACTTTACGCCTGATTTTCGATACTTTTTTGCGGGTTGCGGGTAGAAAGGGGCGCGAAACGCAAAATTGTGCAGTGCGGCACCTCGCCGACCGAGCGCCGGCGGGCAGTACGCGCGCGCCGCAACACGGCCGCCGGGCGGGTCGACGACGGCCGCTGCCGCGGCTACGCCGCCGCGCTTTCCCGCGCGACACGCACCTCGTACGCCTTGAGGTGGTTGTACGCGATCCGCAGCAACGACAACGCATCCGCCGCCTGCGGGTCACGGCGGGCAAGCAGGTCGCCGATCACGTGATCGGCTTCGACCCGTGCGCGGTTTTCGACGTCGCGCAGCATCGACGCGGTCAGCGGCGACGGCGTCAGCACCATCCGCTGCATCCGCTCGACCGCGGCGGAATCGGGCCGGTAGCCATTGTGCGCGGCGATCGCGCTGCATTCGTCGAGCATCGTCTCGAGCAGGCGGCGGCCGTCCGGCGCGGCGAGAATGTCGCCGATCGAACCGCGAAACAGCGACGTGCTCGCCGCGAGCGTCGCGAGGAACACCCACTTGTCCCACATCCGCGCGGCGATGTCGTCGCTGAGCGTCGCATCGAAACCCGCGCCGCCGAGCACGTCGCCCACCGCGCGCACGCGCGCCGATTCTCCGCCGGCGAGTTCGCCGAACGACAGCCCTGCCGTGTCGTTCAGATGCACGATCCGCTGCTCGCGATCGAGCGTCGCCGCGATCACGCAGAGGCCGCCAAGCACCTGCGCGGCATCGAACCGGTCGCGCAGCACGTCGAGATGGCGCATCCCGTTGAGCATCGGCAGGATCAGCGTCGACGGCCCGACGAACGGCGCGAACGATGCGATTGCATCGTCGAGGCTGTACGCCTTGCAGCTGAGCAGCACCAGGTCGAACGGCGCGGCCGCGTCGCTCGCGCGCAGCGTCTGCACGTTCGCGAGCGTCAGGTCGCCGCGCGGGCTGCGGATCAGGAGCCCGTCGCGCGCGAGCGCGGCCGCCCGGCCGTCGCGCACCAGAAACGTCACGTCGCGCCCCGCCGCCGCGAGCCGGCCGCCGAAGTATCCGCCGACCGCGCCGGCCCCCACCACCAGAATTCGCATCGTTGCCTCCTTTCGGGTTGGTTCGACGCCGCCGCCGTTCGCCCGACCGTCGGGCACGACGCGCAACCGCCATCGCCCGACAGTATAGCGACGCCGAATATGTATATGCATAGATACCCGCACCGCGCTCGGCGGTATCGCGGCGCTGCCGTTTCTAAGGGATTTCCCGCCTACGGCAACGTTCGTTTCACGCCGTCAAAGAATTATCCCGTCACGCCGTTCCGGCGCGCTTGTTCGACCGACCGACCTCACTACCCATGCGCACCCTTTCCCTGAACCAGAAACTCGCCTCGATGATCGTCATCCTGTGGCTCGGCCTGCTCGTGATCGCCGGCATCGGCGCATGGCAGACGCGCGCATCGATGATCACGGATCGCCGCGACCAGCTTGCGTCGCTGGTCGCGCAGGCGACGAACGTCGCCGACCATTACTACAAGCTGTCGCAACAGAACGCATTGCCGGAAGCCGACGCGAAGCAGAAGGCGCTCGAGGCGATCGCGGCGATGCGCTACGGCACCGACGGATATGTCTCGATCAACGATTCGAAGCCGGCGATCGTGATGCATCCGATCAAGACCGAGCTCAACGGCAAGGACGTGTCGAATTTCACGGATCCGAACGGCAAGCATCTGTTCGTCGAGATCGTGAAGGCCGGCAACGTGGACGGCGGCAAGGGTTTCGTCGAGTATCTGTGGCCGAAGCCAGGCGCCGACAAGCCGCAGGACAAGACCAGCGCGGTGCAGCGCTTCGCGCCGTGGGACTGGTATCTCGTGACGGGCATGTACATGGACGACGTGCGTTCGGCCGTGCTCGCGAGCGTCGGCCGCTGGCTCGCGATCACGGCCGTGCTCGGCGCGATCGCGACCGCCGTGATGGTGCTCGTGCTGAAAAGCGTGCGCGCGAACCTCGGCGGCGAGCTCGAAGTGGCGCTCGACGCCGCGCAGCGTATCGCGCAGGGCGACCTGACCGCGCGCGTGAGCGTGAAGCAAGACGACCGCGGCAGCCTGCTGCATGCACTGCATACGATGCAGAACGGGTTGATCGACATGGTGTCGCGCGTGCGGACGGGCACGGAGAACATCAACGTCGGCGCGAGCGAGATCGCGTCGGGCAACACCGATCTGTCGCAGCGCACCGAGGAACAGGCGGCCGCGCTCGTGCAGACCGCGTCGAGCATGGACCAGATGACCGCGAACGTGAAGCAGAACGCTGACAGCGCCGCCCAGGCCGCGACGCTCGCGGGCCAGGCCGCGCAGGTCGCGACGCGCGGCAGCGAGGTGGTCGACGATGTGGTGCGGACGATGAACGAGATCACCGACCGCTCGCACAAGATCGGCGACATCATCGGCGTGATCGACGGCATCGCGTTCCAGACCAACATCCTCGCGCTGAACGCGGCCGTCGAAGCGGCGCGCGCGGGCGAACAGGGCCGCGGCTTCGCGGTGGTCGCGGCCGAGGTGCGCTCGCTCGCGCAACGCTCGGCGACGGCCGCGAAGGAGATCAAGTCGCTGATCGTATCGTCGAACGAAACTGTCGAACACGGCGCGACGCTCGTCACGCACGCGGGCGAGACGATGGCCGAGATCGTGCAGTCGGTGCGGCGCGTGAACGAGATCCTCGACGAGATCAGCCATGCGTCGCGCGAGCAAAGCGCGGGGATCGAGCAGGTCAACCGCGCGGTGGGCGAGATGGATCAGGTCACGCAGCAGAACGCGGCACTCGTCGAGGAGGCCGCGGCCGCCGCGCATTCGCTGCGCGACCAGGCCGAGGCGCTGCGCGACGCCGTCACGCGATTCGCGTTGCCGGCCTGACGTCGCCTCTTCCGCGCGTCTTCCACGCTTACCCCGCTCCGCCCGGCCGGCTCAGGGTCATGAAACCGCCGAACCCCATCCCGGCCGCCCGCTGGACCAGCTCGATGTCGTTGGTCGCGCCGAGTTTCTTCATCGCGCTGATCTTCTGCGCGCTGACCGTCTGCTTGCCTTTGTTCAACCGCTGCGCGATCGTCTTGATCGGCAGGCCGGCCAGATAAAGGCGCATCACCTCGATCTCGCGCGTCGACAGTTTCACCGATGCCTGGTCGTGCTCGGCGACCGCATCGAGCGCGCGCCGGACGAGCGGCGACTGATAGCGCCCGCCGCTGTAGCTCGAATGGATCGCGGTGACGATGTGACCGACTTCGTCGAACTTGCTGACGAGGCTCGCGCCGCCCTTCGCGAGAATCGAGCGAAAAATCACCGGATTCTCGTTCCCCACCAGCGCGACGACCCCGACGTTCGGGCGCGTGCTGTGCAGCCAGTCGAACAGTGCGATACCGTCCATCTGCACGTCGCCGCGAATCGGATAGTCGACCAGCACGATGTCGCAGTCGACGCTGCCGAGCGCCTCGATCAGATCGCCCGGGGTCCGGGAGACGCCGACCAGATCGATCGCGCACGCGTCGCCGGCAATGTGCTCCATGCCCGCGAGCGTCAGCGGCGAGTCGTACGCGAAAACAGTGCGAATTCTGAATTTCCCCATGCGCAGTCCCAGAAGTTTCGCCGGGCCGCACGTCGCGGAATGCGTGCGCGGCGGATCGGCATTGAATCAACGTTTGGGATATTTTTATCCCGGACATCATTCTAGGCAGCAACGCACGGCCGGGATATGGGGCGCCGTCTGAATTGGTCCGTGCTTGCGTGATACGAGTTTGATATCGGCGCCGGTCAGACCGTCCGGCGGCAGCCGGGGTCGGCCGGACGGCCGACGTTGCGGGTCGCGCGGGCCGCACGGACGGCCCGCGGGGTAAAATTGCGGCCTTTGCATGCCACTCCGGGCGACCGGCCAGGGGCAGCGCGCCATTCCCGGCCGCGCGCCCGCCCGTTCGCCGGCTGCCCGTACTCCCGCTTTTCCCATGACCGAATCCGATCTGCAATCCGACGACACCACCATCCACGAAGACGGCCTCTGGCGCGACAACGGCTGGACGGCCCGCATCATCAAGAATGAGGACGACGACGGCTGGGCCGTCGAGATGATCAAGGACGGCGAAGCCGAGCCCGCGCTCGTCGGCCCGTGGACGATGGGTCGCGACAAGAAGAATCCGAAGCCGATGGACGCGAACGCGTTCCGCACGCTGGTGAAGACCGCGACCGAGGTGTTGATGCGACACGAGCAGCAACGCCGTGCGATGCTGCACAAGGAAGTGACGGTGCAGGACGACGACGGACAGGATGTATCGGTCACGCTCGACATCGTGCCGGACGAGTTCGAGCCGTATGCGCAACTGAAGGCGTTCGACCCGTACGGCGAGCTGCTGGCCGACGCGAAGGTCTCCGCCGGGTTCAAGCTCAACAAGGCCAGTGCCGCACGCTGGGTCGAATCGGGCTTCGAACGGCCGGCCTGACGCCACGGGCCGGCACCCGCGCGATGCCGGCCACCTGCCCGCGCGATGCCGGCCACCTGCCCGCGCGTGCGCAATCCGCGCTACCTGCTCAATCCGCGTCAGCCGTGCAGGCCGTGCGCGGTCATCAGGCGGTACAGCGTCGCGCGCGAGACACCGAGTTCCGCCGCGACGTCGGCATGCTGACGCCGATGCCGCAACAGCGTTTCCTCGATCGTGCGCCGCTCGGCCTGGCGGCGTAATTCCGCGAGCGTCGGCGGCCGGTGCGACGTGTACTGGTTCAGTTCGAGATCGACGGCCGAGATCAGCGGGCCATTCGTCATCACGACCGCGAAGCGGATCCGGTTGATCAGTTCGCGCACGTTGCCGGGCCATGCATAGTTGTGGATCGCCTCGATCGCGCACGGCATGAAGCCGCGAATCCGGTGCGCGCTGTCGCCGCGATAGCGCCGCAAGATGTGATCGGCGAGCAGCATGATGTCGCGGCCGCGCGCGCGCAGCGGCGGCTCGTCGATGCGCAGCACGCACAGCCGGTAATACAGGTCCGCACGGAACCGTCCCGCCTGCATCGCGGCCTCGAGATCGACGTGGGTCGCGGACACGATCCGCACATCCACCGGAATCGACGTGTGTCCGCCGAGCCGCTCGATCTTGCCCTCCTGCAGGAACCGCAGCAGGCTCGCCTGGCTCTCGAACGGCATGTCGCCGATTTCATCGAGGAACAGCGTGCCGCCGTGCGCGGACTCGATGCGGCCGATCTTGCGCTGATGCGCGCCGGTGAACGCGCCGCGCTCATGACCGAACAGCTCGGCCTGCAGCAGCGTCGTCGGAATCGCCGCGCAATTCACGGCGACGAACGGCGCGTCGGCGCGCGACGAATGCTGATGGATCGCCGACGCGGTCAACTCCTTGCCGGTGCCGGATTCGCCGGCGATGAAGACGGTGGCCTCGGTGTTCGCGACCTTGCGGATCGTCGCGAACAGACGGCGCATCGCGTCGCATGCGCCGATCATCGTACCGCCGGGCGGCGCGGCGTCGACGGCCGGATCGCCTTCCGCCAGTTTCAGCATCCCGTACGCATGGCCGACGAGATAACCGATCGTCGTATCGGCCGTCGCATCGCGGGCGTAGCCGAAGCAGCACTGGCGGATCAATCGCGCGATGGTGGCATCGCGCAGTCGCTCGTCGTCGGCGATCGCGACCCAGCCGATCCGCGGATCGCGCAGCAGCGCCTCGAACGACGCAACGTCGGGCGACGCGAAATCGTCGAAATCGACGATGCCCGCATGCAGGCGGTTCGCCTTCACGAGATTGAGTGCGTCCGCAACTGATTTCGCGCGCCACACGTCCCAGCCGCGCGACGCGAGACAGTCGACGAGCCCCGCATCGGGACACGGCGACAGATACACGAGCGGGCGTGACGGCACGCCATGGTGACGCCGGACCGCGACGAACGGTGGCGTGCATGGCGCCCGCTCACCCTCCTGCGGGCCTGACAGTCTGATCGGGCAGCAATGGTTCACGATGGCCTCGCCGCATGGGGTTGTCTGGCGGAACGGGCGGCGCGAAACGATGCGCGGCAGGCCTCCCTGCCCACGCGCGACGCTGCCTGCATGTCCGCTCGGGAAAGTTTCGTCATCGGCAGAACACGACGCGCTGCATGTAGATCTGCGGTTCGACGACGGGCCGCGCGGCCTGGTTGAGGTCCTCGCGATAAGCACGGTAGGTCTTGCCGTTCACCGTCACTTCCGTCGCAGGCGCCGTCTCGATCGTGTTCAGCCCTTTGCGCTGCCAGTCGCTGACCCGCGCCGACGCCGACAAGCTCGACTCGCCGGCGATCTTCTGCGTGATCGCGCTGCTGTCGCTCCACGGCTGCGTCTGCATGTCCTCCGCGTGCTGCATCGCGCCGATCGTCTTGCCGGTCGGCGTCGGCCCGTTCTGCGCGTCGAACGGCGCGCCACGACCGTACACCGGCGATTGCCACGACGGTGCGTGCCCCTCCGCCGGCATCATGTAGATCATCTGCGGATCGCCGACCATCATCATCGGCACGCATGCCGTGTTGTCCGGGCGGCCGAGCGTCGTCAGCGCCTGCTGGACGCTCGCGGCATTCGCGAGGGTCTGCTCGCTCAGGATGACAAAGACCGCAGGGTTCTGGAAAACCGACTGCGCGGCGGCTTGTGTGCCGACCAGCAGCAGCGCGACCAAAAAGATCCTCATGATTGAGGCCTCCTTGTACCCTCGTCAGGCAAAAAGAGGTGTTGACCTCGGGGAAGGGACCAACACCCGTCAAACTTGCGACGTGCGTCGCGTCGCGTCGCGGATCCCGGCGGCGCCCGTGCGACCGGCATGCCGAGCGCACGGGCGCCTTGTCCGCATGCTTACGACGACGTGCTCGTCGAGATGACGGTCGGCACCGGCATCACCGGCGCGGCCGGGGCGGCCTGCTGGTCAACCGTGGCCGGCATGTCGGCGGGCGGTGCGGGCGTGGCAGCGGATTCGACCGCGTCCGTCGCCTTCGCGTCGGCAGCCGGCGCGTCGGCAGCGGCCGCTGCGGCGGGCTGCGCGGCTTCCGGTGCGGGCGCCTCGGCTGCTGCCTGCGATGCCGGTTCGGCGGCCTTCGCATCGGCTGCGGGCGCGGGCGTTGCGGCGTCCGCGGTCCGCGATGCGGCGTCGGTCGCCGTCGGTCCGGATTGCGCGATGTCCGGCGTCTTCGTGTCGGCGGCGGGCGCTGCCGCGGCTTGCGCGGCGGTGTCGGTTGCAGACGGTGCAGGTTCCGGCGCCTTGTCGGCAATCGTCGGCGCGGGTTGCTCCGGCGCCTTCGTATCGACCGCAGGCGTCGCCGCGGCTTGCGCCGTGGTGTCGGTTGCGGCCGGCGTGGGTGCCGGCGCCTTGTCGGCAACCGCCGGCACGGGCTCCTTCGCCTTCGTATCGACCGCAGGCGTCACCGCGGCTTGCGCCGTGGTGTCGGTTGCGGCCGGCGCGGGTGCCGGCGCCTTGTCGGCAACCGCCGGCGCCGCAACGATGGCGGCAGCCGGCACCGTACTCACCGCGGCAGGTGCGACGGCAGGCGCGGCACTCGTCACGGCCGGTGCGGCGGTCGGTGCAACGGCAGGCGCGGCACTCACAGCCGGTACTGCCGCCGCAACCGGTGCGGCAACGGCGGCAGGCACGACGGCAGCCGTTTGCGTCGCCTTCACGGCGGCCGCCTGTGCTGCGGCAGGCACCGCGCCGACGGCCGGCGCGGCGATCGACGGCGCGGGCACCGGCACCGGGATCGGCGCCGCCTGGACCGCGGTCGTCGCCACCGGGCGCGTCTGCACGGGCGCGGCGGCGTCCAGCGGCGGCAGGCCCATGCGGCTGCGCACGATCGGATCGCGATACTTCACATCGTCGGCCACGGTCGCTTCGACGGCGGGCGCCACGTTCGAGCGCGCGAGCGGCGCGGTCGTGCCCGGGCACAGGTGACCGGTCGCTTCCACCGCACGCCGGTTCGCATCGCTCTGGCAAAGCAGCGCGAGCGCGACGTCGGTCAGCCCCATCGCGCGGAATTCACGCGCGTCGAGACGACGCACGCATGCCTGATCGACCAGGGTCGTGCCGCCCGTCGCGCCGAAGCCCGGAAACGACACGCCGACGCTCACCGAGCCCATGCAGGTATCGGACAGCGTGGTCGTGAGACCCGGCGCCTGGATCGCGGGGTTCGTCTTGATCGTCTGGGTACCCGAGTAGTTGACGTTTTCCGACGTCTGGGTGTTGAACGGATTAGTCCCAGGCGAGCCCGCCGACTGGAGCGAGCTCACGCTCTGCGGTGTCACGTTCGAGCCGCCGCTCGTGGAAGAAGGCAAGTTCAAGTTCACCTGCACGCTCGAATTGCCGCTGCCACGCACCCCGCTGCTGCTGGTGGCGCTCCCGCCGCGCGAACTCGTGGTGTTCGTGTTCATGCTCGAGCCACCGCCCTGGCTGATCGCCGTCGACGACGTCGAGGACTGCGCGCTTGAAGTCGAGTCGGCGGTCTGCGCTTGGGCACCGATCGTGGCCATCGCGAACATCGCCGCACATGCCACCCTGATCTTGTTGCTGTTCATTTCAATCTCCGGACGTGGTTTGACCTCCCACCCAGGCAACCGTATTAATTCCCCTGAATTCCTTCAGTTTTGCCTGCTTCCCCGAACTGCTTCCAGCCACTGCCCAGCTGGGACCATGAACCGCCCGACATGCCCGGCCATTGCGGGGCCGCCGATGCGCCGATGGCACTGCCCGACGAAAGCGTGTGTTGTTGTGACGGTTTGGTTGTCTGGTCAGGGTTGTTTGACGTTTGCACATTCGATTGCACGTCGTCGGCAGCACGGTCAGCGCCATACGCCGTCAGAGACGCGAGCATCAGAGCGGCGGCAATCAGTTTCTGCTTCATGCCAACTCCTTACGGTGACAACAAGGTGAGGAAAGAGACCAGCGTCGTAGGGAAGCTGGCCCCCCGACACCCGGATCAGGGACTGCCGGCGGTCGCGCCGGAACTGCCCTGGCTGCCGCCCGATGCGAACGGCGATCCGGCCGGACCGGTGCCCCATACCGTCGACGAGTTGAAGTGGTTCGAGCCCGCGACCGTTCCCGACCACCCACTGCCCGCCATGCCGGCGGCACCTGCGTTGGCAATGCCGTTGTCGTTCGCGCCGGTTGCCGTGTAGTGGTTTGCGCCGAGTACGATCGTGGCGGTCACCCCTCCCGACAGCGCATTGGCGTTCTCGCTCGTATTGCCGGTTCCACCGAACGAGCTTGCGGCACCGATACCGCCGCCTGCCGCGAACGCGCCTCCGTTCGTGCCCCAGCCGCTGGCCGTCGAAGTCGAGTCGTGATAGGCGGATGCCGTGCCGATGGAGCCGGCGGGTGTCACGGTACTTCCGGCGTTCGCGCCCGCCACCGAAGTCGAGTTGCTCGTGTAGCTGCCGGTACCGACCAGCACCGAACCGGAGACGCCTGCCGCGACGGATTGCGTCTGGTTGAATGTCGTCGGACCTGCCGCCAGCACGGCTGACGATAGGACGGTGAGCGCTGTCGCTAAAATGACGTTGGCTTTCATAGCAATTCCTTGCTGTGAGGAAGTTCGGTGGCCGGGTCGCCGGGTCCGCCCTCGCGGGACGAAACCCGGCATCCGTGCCACCTGTCCATGACGAACGCTATGCGCCGCGGCTTAGTAGTGATACATCGTCCAGCCGGTCGAGCCGGCATTCGCACCGCTGGACCCGCCAGCTTGTGCGCCGCCGAAGCCGAAGCCGCTCACCGTCGACGTGTTGATGTGGTTCGTGTACGAGATCGAGCTGCTCGCGCCGCCGCCGGCCGTTGCACCGGCGGCGCCGAGCGCCGCGCCCGAATCGGTTGCGGTGAAGTGACCGAACCCGACAACACCGGCCATCGTCTGGCCACCGCTCGACGAGTTGCTGGTGGAGGTCGTGCCGCTCGCTGCGAACGCTGCACCCGAAACCGCCATCACTGCTGCTGCAATCAGAAGCTTCTTCATGGTCGACTCCATAACGGCGTGGACGGAACAAGCGAGGAAAGCTGCACGCCTTCAACTTCCCTGCCTCGAGCAATCCCTAAAAATAAGGATCACTATCCAATCACAAAGCAACGATTCATCTCGAATCCGAGACCACGTAACCTTTGGCCAGTCGAAGTTCAGGTTAGTATTTTTTAGTTTTCCGAATTTTTTATATAAATTCTCGATATCTCATATCGATTTTTAAAAATCAGAAAACAAATCGCTTCACGCACCCGAATGCAGGCATTCGACATCCAGAACTGGTTTTTTCGAAATTCGCACCCGCGACACACCGGCACACGGCATTCGCTTCAGCGATCGAAAATGCGTGAAAATGGTTAAGTACCGAAAATGCAGCGCCATCCAAAACATGCACGTCATCGTGGCGATAACGGGCCTGCATGACGGTCAGTCGGCATCGCCTCTCCCTGAGCTATCGATCAATAATCTTCCGGGTCATCCGGCCATCGGATATTCGAGCGAGTCCGGCGAGCGCCGGCATTTGCCCGGCGCACTCGATACGGCCCTGCACGGTCGAAGTCGAGTCGGGGTCAAGCTGTCCGGCACGAACAGCCCGGTCCACCCGGACGCGCTGAATGAAAGGGAGCACCGCTGTCGGCCGGTTGTCATGCGGAACGACAGGCGTTCCAGCACGTGCAACACGCGGATGCCGGGAAACCGGCAACGAACCCGCGAGGCTGGCACTGCATCGCGAGCCGTACTCCGAGCTGTCCGACTACCCCACGGATGCGCAAGGAATGCGCGGAACGAATGACTGCTTCTGGTCTTCATCGCTGTTTCCCCGACTGCTTATTGACGAACGCGTCGCCCCCCATCTTTGTCGCATCAGGTCGACCGCTCGCCGGTGCGTCCAATGTCGCAAGCGGCATGCCATGCGTGATTCCACCGACGGTTACTTGACGCGTACCGTCCGCGACGCCCGGCCATGTCGCCGGGAATCGCATTTTTTGTTTCAGGAATGTATCGCGACAACCGTGGGCGGCTTGCGCCGATCATTGAATGCCGCGAAGCAATGCCGGAAAAGGCGGACGAATGCGGCCTGCGGGGCGTCGCGCAAGGGGGTGACGAACGGGTGTTTCATACTTGAGAAGTGCGGGGTCGCAGATTGCGGCCGATCCGCACATCGGCCCCTGCCAAACCGCCTGCTGCGGCTCGTTCGACAGCGTTCGCATACCTGAGAAACGACGAATCGAAACGCGCGGCACCCGATGCAGCGGAGCCTGCACGGCGGATATCGCCAAGCTTCCGGCTGTGCACGCCGGCCGCCGCGAAACGCAATTGATTCATCCGTGAAAATACCGACGGGATCAAGCGTCGACCGACAATGTGAACGCGCGGCAAAAAACGGCAATTTCGGTGCAGGCCGACATGGCGTTCGCGCTGCCGGCATATCGGAAAAGATGACAGCATGTGCCGCACGAACCCTTCAACACCCTTTATCCATTTTTACTGGCGTCATTCAATTCGGCGACATTCGATGTCGATAACCGCCGCGCGCCAATCGCCGGATAAGGACGCACGATGCGCGCGAGAAACATTTCCGATGCGATATCGGCCGCGAATCTCATCGCTGAAACATGTTCGTGCAAAGCGTGATTCATGAAGAACATTCGTGACGGCGCGACTTTTTTGCGCGTTTCGACCGGCCGGTTCGAATGCTGCCGGCAGTTGCCACACCGGTTCACGCAATCCACGGATGCATGCGTGAAACAGAAGTTCGTGCGCGCCGTGGCAGCGCCGTCCGCTGCTCCCTCGCATCCGCATGCGGCAACCCTGGCACGCCGCTTGAATGTCGTCCCGATTCGGCACGCCGCGCAGCGCGCGACGAAGCCACGCGCGATGCAATCGAAATGAACCGCGCCACCGCTATGTGCCGAGCAATTCCTTCTTGCGCAGATGCACGACGTCGCGCATCGGCGGCGCGCCGAACAGCCGGCTGTATTCGCGGCTGAACTGCGACGCGCTTTCATAGCCGACGGTCGCGGCCACGGACCCGACGTCGCCGCCCTGCCGCAGCAATAGCCGCCGCGCTTCGTGCAGCCGCAGTTGCTTCTGATACTGCAGCGGGCTCAGCGTAGTCACGTGCTTGAAGTGATGGTGTAGCGACGACACGCTCATGTTGACCGCCTGCGCGAGCGTGTCGACGCGCATCGGCTCCGCGTAGTGATCGCGGATCCATTCGATCGCGCGTGCGATCCGGTGCGTCTGGCTGCCGGCGACTGCCATGTGCCGCAGCCGCGTGCCCTGCCCGCTCGTCATCAGCCGGTACAGCAGTTCCTTTTCGATCAGCGGCGCGACCACCGGAATGTCGGCCGGCGTATCGAGCAGCCGCAACAGCCGCAGCGCGGCATCGAACAGCGGCGGCGTCAGCTCGGCAAGCGCGATGCCCTCGCCTTCGGGGCCGGCATCCGGCTCCGGCAGCCGCATCTCGGCCGCGAGTTCGACGATGCGCTGCGGATCGAGCGTGAGCGACAGGCACAGGTAAGGCGCGTCCGGCGACGCCTGCGTGACGCGCGAGAGAATCGGCAAGTCGATCGACGCAATCAGGCAGTTCCGCGTGTCGTATTCGTAAGCCTGGCCGCCCACGATCACACGCTTCGCGCCCTGCGCGGCGATCACGAGCGCGGCGCGCGACACGCCGCAGCCGAGATCGACCGGATGCCCGTGCCGGTGCAGCATCAGCGCCGGCACGGCCGTCGAGTGGGAGCCGTCGGTCGGCGCGAAGCGGGCGATCAGCGATGCCAGTTCGCGCCGCCCGGATTCGCGCGACGCCGCGATATCGGTCATGTCCATGACGGGTTCCTCGCTTCGTTTCCCTGAATCGCGCGAGCATAGCGAATCGCTCGCCGCCGCGCCGGGGACTTGCAGGATTGTTCAATAAATTTGCAGGATTGGGTAGACGCAAAAAACGCGCGCTCGCGCACACTGCCCGCTAACCGGGCGCATGCCGGGTTTTCCCCATGGAGACATACCAATATGCCTACCTCGTTTGTCCTCAACGGCAAGAACGTTACGCTCGACGCCGATCCGTCGATGCCCGTCCTCTGGGCGATCCGCGAGCACGCGGGACTGACCGGCACGAAGTTCGGCTGCGGCATGGCGCAGTGCGGCGCGTGCACCGTCCATCTCGAAGGCCAGGCGGTGCGCTCGTGCGTGCTGCCGCTCGCCGGCATCGCGGGCAAGCACGTCACCACGATCGAAGGCCTGCAGAGCAAGCCCGCGCAGGCCGTGCAGGCCGCCTGGGTGAAGCTGCAGGTGCCGCAGTGCGGCTATTGCCAGTCCGGCCAGATCATGTCGGCCACCGCCTTGCTCGAACAGAACCCGAAGCCGACCGACGCGGACATCGACGCCGCGATGAACGGCAACATCTGCCGCTGTGCGACCTACGCCCGCATCCGGGCCGCGATCCACGACGCGGCCGCGACGCTGGGAGCCTGACCATGACGATCGAACTCGACAATCGCGATTCGGTGCGGCCGTCGCGCCGCACATTTCTGAAGGCCGCGGGCGCCGCGGCCGCCGTCAGCCTGACGATCGGTTTCGAATGGGCCGGCCTCGGCCGCCGCGCGCTCGCCGCGACGGCCCCCGCCGCCGACTTCGCGCCGAACGCATTCCTGCGCATCACGCCCGACGGCGCGGTCACCGTCATCGCGAAACACGTTGAAATGGGCCAGGGTGCGTACACGGGCATCGCGACGATCGTCGCCGAGGAGCTCGACGCCGACTGGTCGAGCGTACGCGTCGAAAGCGCGCCGGCCGACGCGAAACGCTACGCGAACCTCGCGTTCGGCACGATGCAGGGCACGGGCGGCAGCTCGGCCATGTCGAACTCGTGGCAGCAACTGCGCGAAGCGGGCGGCAAGGCCCGCGCGATGCTCGTGTCGGCCGCGGCGGCGCGCTGGAAGGTGCCGGCCGGCGAACTGACCACCGCCGACGGCGTCGTCACGCACGCGAAGAGCGGCAAGACGGCCGCCTACGGCACGCTGGTCGCCGACGCATCGAAACTGCCGGTGCCCGACAAGGTCACGCTGAAGCAGCCGGCCGACTTCAAGCTGATCGGCCATCGCATTCCGCGCGTGGACGGGTCGGCCAAGTCGAACGGCACCGCGCATTTCACGCTCGACACGACCTTCCCCGGCATGCGCGTCGCGCTGCTG
Organism: Burkholderia sp. BCC1640; assembly: GCF_902833125.1. Classification (NCBI taxonomy): domain Bacteria; kingdom Pseudomonadati; phylum Pseudomonadota; class Betaproteobacteria; order Burkholderiales; family Burkholderiaceae; genus Burkholderia; species Burkholderia sp. BCC1640. The sequence goes on from NZ_CADFEF010000032.1 coordinate 42,597, forward strand.
CAGCGCCCGCCGCGCTTCGGCGCGACGGTCAAGTCGTTCGACGCGACGGCCGCGAAGGCCGTGCCGGGCGTGGTGTCGGTCGTGCAGGTGCCGGGCGGCGTGGCGGTCGTCGCGACCGGCTTCTGGGCCGCGAAACAGGGCCGCGACGCGCTGAAGATCGACTGGGACGAAACGAACGCCGAGAAGCGCGGGTCGGCGGAGATCATGCGCGAGTACCGGCAGCTCGCGGCGAAACCCGGCGCGTCGGCGCGCAAGGATGGCGACGCCGATGCGGCGATCGCGGGTGCCGCGCGCAAGGTCAGCGCGACGTACGAATTCCCGTATCTCGCGCACGCGCCGATGGAGCCGCTCGACGCGGTCGTCAAGCTGACCGCGAACAGCTGCGAGATCTGGGCCGGCGACCAGTTCCAGACGGTCGACCAGGGCAACGCCGCCCGGGTCGCGGGCCTGAAGCCCGAGCAGGTGCAGATCCACACGCTGTACGCGGGCGGCAGCTTCGGCCGGCGCGCGAACGCGTGGTCGGACTACGTGGTCGAGGCCGTGTCGATCGCGAAGGCGCTCGGCGCGGACGGCAAGCCGGTCAAGCTGCAGTGGACGCGCGAGGACGACATCCAGGGCGGCTTCTATCGCCCGATGTACTTCCACAAGCTCGACGCGGGGTTGACCGCGGACGGCAAGCTGGTCGGCTGGCGCCACCGGATCGTCGGCCAGTCGATCCTCGCCGGCACGCCGTTCGAGGCGTTCATGGTCAAGAACGGGATCGACGCGACGTCGGTCGAGGGCGCGGCGAACCTGCCGTACGCGGTGCCGAACGTATCGGTCGAACTCACGACCACCAAGGTCGGCCTGCCCGTGCTGTGGTGGCGCGTGGTCGGCAGCTCGCACACCGCCTACGCGGTCGAGGCGTTCATCGACGAAGCCGCGCACGCGGCCGGCAAGGATCCGTACCTGTTCCGCCGCGACCTGCTCGAGAAGGAGCCGCGGATGCGCGCCGTGCTCGAGCTGGCCGCGCAGAAGGCCGGCTGGGATCCGGCGAAGCCGCTGCCGAAGGGCCGCGGGCGCGGGATCGCGGTGGCCGAGGCGTTCAAGAGCTATGTCGCGCAGGTCGCGGAAGTGTCGATCGACGCCGACGGCAAGGTGAAGGTCGAACGCGTGGTGTGCGCGGTCGACTGCGGGATCGCGATCAACCCCGACATCGTCGCCGCGCAGATGGAAGGCGGCATCGGCTTCGGGCTCGGCGCGGCGCTGCATAGCGCGATCACGCTGAAGGACGGCCAGGTCGAGCAGCGCAACTTCGACGGCTATCACGTGCTGCGGATGGCGGAGATGCCGAAGGTCGAGGTGCACATCGTGCCGTCGGCCGAGGCGCCGACCGGCGTCGGCGAGCCGGGTGTCGCGCCGGTAGGCCCGGCGGTCGCCAACGCGATCTTCGCCGCGACCGGCAAGCGGCATTACGTGCTGCCGTTCGATTCGGGCGATACGGCGAAGGCTTGACGGGCAAGTGAAACGCCGGCCGCGCGGCGGGAGTGTCGCGCGGCCGGCTTTCTTTCTGCCGGGGCAGGTCCCGATGGCGCTTTCGAAATCGGCGAAAAGCTGCCCAACCCGTTGATTCGACGTGGCAATCCGTCCGGCGCGGGACGGTTCGATGCCGGTTTCACCGTCCGGCCGTTGCCCGGCTTGATCGGCCTAAGTCTCCGCCCCCACGTAACACCGCCCGTAACGCCCGTAACGTTCCCCCCGGATGCTACGTAACAATCCTTCAATGTTGCTCCGACCCTTCCGAAGCCCGCCGCGCATCCCGCGTTAAAAATTCTTTTAGATTCAAGGCCGGCGCGCCGCCAGCCCCGCCCCCGCCCCCCATCGACGCCCGACGGACCATCCCTGGCCCGGAAGTTGCGGTACATGACCCGCAAACACTCCTTTACGGACATGCGAGGGCCAACATGGATTGCAAATACCTGTACATCGACAATATAAAAATCAACTTCGTGCGCCGCACGATCGAAATCGACAACAAAGTCGTCGACGTCACGCCGCGTGAATTCGACGTCGTCGAATTCCTGCTCGACAACATGAACAAGATCGTGCCGCGGCAAGCGATCCAGGAAGCGGTCTGGGGCCGCGAGCTCGGCGTGTCGTCGCGCACGCTCGACACCCACATCTCGCGCATCCGTTCGAAGCTGCAGCTCGATCACGACAAGAACCTGCGGATCATCCCGATTTATGCGGTCGGCTATCGGCTGGTGCTGTTCGGCGCGGCCATGACGCACGTCGAGCGCCACGACGCGGCGCCGATCCTGCGCGCCGCGCCGCAGCAGGCGCTGGCTGCCGACTACGCGTAACGCGTCACGGCTCACCCGCGCGCCGCCACTGCGCGGCGCGCCGGCAAGACTCCCCACCGCGCCGCACGTCCGCCGTGCGGCGCCGCGCGGCCCGGCACGCGTGCCCCGCCGCGCCACGACCGCCGCCTCCGGGCGGCGGTTGCCTTTGTGCGCGCGACGCGCCGCACGCGGCCACGCCGCCGCGCAGCAGGCTTCGTAGCTCGCCGCCGCCCGCGCGGCCGGCGGATGCGCGCGACTACGGATTCCGGCGCGGCACGCGGCCGGCGCCGTCCCTACAATCGACGCAGCAGCCGCGCGCCCCCTGCGCCGCCGGCCACAACAACCCGTCGAACCAACGCCGAATCCGCCCCGATCCCGCCGTGCCTGCGCTGTCCCTGACGAATGCCGACGCCGGCGACGCCGCGAACCGGGCCTCGCCCGCCGCTGCCACCCCGCCCGCCGCGGCGCCCGCCATCCCGCCCCCGCCGGCCGCGGTCGCGCTCGACGCGTCGCCGTGGCTGCCGCGCCTGTCCGCCGCCGCCGCGCGCGGGCTGTCGCATGCGTACGGCGCCACGGGCGCGGTCCCGGTCACGCTCGGCGAACACGCGTACGAGGTGCGCTGGCGCGTCGACGCCGAACCGGCCGCCGACGCGCACGCGTACCGCTTCGTCATCGGCCCGGCCGCCGGCACGCTGTGGATCGATCCGGTCGCGGAAAACGCATGGCTCGGCGACGCGGCCGACCCGGCCGTGCCGGCCGTGATCCGCGCGGCGCTGCTCGCCGACCTCGCCGCGCCGCTCGCGGCGGTGCTGCAAGCCGCGACACGGCAGCGCGTGGAACTGCTGCCGCCGCCGGCGAGCGTGCCCGCATGGCGCACCGCGCCGGCCGCGCTGCGCTTCGAACTGCGTCGCGCCGACGGCGCATGGCGCTGCCACGGCGCGCTGCTGTTCGATGCGCCGGACGCGCTCGCGGTGTTCTTCGCGGCGCCGGCGGCCGCGCGGCCCGACACGCGCGCCGCGTATGCAAGCCTGCCGGTGCCGCTGGTTTTCGAGATCGGCCGGACCGAGCTGACGACGGCCGAGCTGGCCGACGTCGTCAGCGGCGACATCATCGCGATCGAGCGCTGGCGCGCGCACGAGCAGAACCTGCTGTGCGTGGCGCGGGTGCCGGCCGCGCCGGCGTGGGAGATCACCGGACGGCCGTCGGGGAACCGGCTGACCGTCGAACGAATCAGGGAGATGCCTTTGGAACCGACCCGCACCGACACCCCGCCCGCCACCGCGACCGCGCACGATGCGTCGCCCGACGATGCGCCGCGCTCGCTCGACGGCCTCGCGGTCGACCTACGCTTCGAATTGCCGCCCACGTCGATCCCGCTCGGCGAACTCGGCACGCTGCAGCCCGGCGCGGTGATCGAACTGCAGCAAGGCATCAACCAGAGCGTGATCCATCTCGTCGCGAACGGGATGCTGATTGGCACCGGCCATCTGATCGCGGTCGGCCAGAAGCTCGGCGTGCGCGTCGTCACGCTGACGCAGCCCGCGCCGCGCGAGCGCTGAACGATGGGCAGCCTGCCGAATCCGGTCGCGCTGATCGCGGTGATCGCCGCGCTCGGCATCGCGCCGTTCGCGGCGCTGATGGTGACGAGCTACACGAAGCTCGTGGTCGTGCTCGGCCTGCTGCGCTCCGCGCTCGGGATCCAGCAGGTGCCGCCGAACCTCGTGCTCAACGGCATCGCGCTGATCCTGTCGCTGTTCATCATGGCGCCGGTCGGGATGTCGATCCGCGACGCGCTGCAAGCCCGCCACTTCGACGCATCGGGACAATTGTCGACCGCCGACATCGGCGCGCTCGCCGATGCCGCGCTGCCGCCGGTCAAGGATTTCCTGGTGTCGCACACGCGGCAGCGCGACCGCGAATTCTTCGTGCGCACCGCGACGTCGGTCTGGCCGAAGAACCGCGCGGACGGCATCAAGGACGACGACCTGCTCGTGCTGGTGCCGAGCTTCACGCTCGCCGAGCTGACGAAGGCATTCCAGATCGGTTTCGTGATCTACATCGTGTTCATCGTCGTCGACCTGCTGGTCGCGAACATCCTGCTCGCATTAGGCATGCAGATGATCTCGCCGACGACGATCTCGGTGCCGTTCAAGCTGCTGCTGTTCGTCGCGCTCGACGGCTGGTCGCTGCTCGTGCACGGGCTCGTGCTGTCGTATCGCGTGGCGGGGGCGGGATGAGCGCGCGCGGCCCGCGCGGCGTCGTCGCGAGCCTGTGCGCGATGCTCGCGCTGACGCTCGCATGCGCGGGCATGCAGCCGCGCGGCGCGCACGCGGCGGGCAGCGCCGCGGGCTTCGCGCAGCTCGCGCGCGCCTGCGCGCCGAACGTCGATCCCGACACGCTCGCCGCGCTCGTGCGCACCGAATCCGGCTTCAATCCGTATGCGATCGGCGTGGTCGGCGGCCATCTGACGCGCCAGCCCGCGTCGCTCGACGAAGCACGCGCGACCGCAAGCGAGCTGGCCGCGCGCGGCTTCAGCTACAGCGTCGGCCTTGCTCAGGTTAACGAACGAAACTTCGCGAAATACGGCCTCGACGACACGACGATGTTCGAACCGTGCCGCAACCTGCGGGCGGGCGGCGCGATCCTGACCGAATGCTTCGCGCGCTCGTCGAACACCGGCCGCTCCGCGCAGGCCGCGCTGCGCGCGGCGCTGTCGTGCTACTACAGCGGCAACTTCACGACCGGGTTCTCGAGCGGCTATGTGAGCCGCGTCGTCGCGAGCGCGCAGCGCAACGCACGCGAAGGCGGCGTCGAACCGATTCCGGTCGTGCGCGACATGCCGCCGCCCGCGCGACAACGGCGCATGGACGCGGCCGCCACCACACCGCCCGAGCGCGCGCGCAGGCTCGCGTCGCCCGCGGCCTCCGCCGACGCGCCGTCGTGCCATGCGCGACCGGTCGTGATGATGTGTCGCGGATTGTCGGCGAGCCAGGCGAAGCGGCTGTGCGTGCGGTGCCTCGACCAGTAACGGCGCGCGGCCCGTTTTCCGGGGCGGGAACATCGGCCGCGCAGCCCCAGGCACGCCGCCGGCGCGGGGCCGCGCGCGTCTCGTAGCGCACCGTAGCCGTGCGCGGCGGCCGGCACGCCGCGCTACGAAACGGCGAGGATCCGGCCGCAATTCGTCTCCCTACACTCGTCGGATCGCATCGTGGCGCACGTGGCGCCGTGCGGGACGCGCATCGCGCGCGTAAGGGAGACGAGCATGCTGTCGATCGACGGAATGGGACTGGGCGTCAACTGGCAACGCTTCCTGTCCGACACGCTGGACCCGGTCGTCGCGCCGCCTCCCCCGCCGCAAAAGGACGATTCGTCGACCGGCCCGGCCAACCCGACCGTGGCGCCGCCGATTCCCGTGACGGCCACGCCGTTCACCGACCCGTCGAAGCCGACCAACCCGGAAATCGCATCCGCGACGTCGCTGATCCAGAACATGGCCGCGCAATACAGGCCGCCGCCGCCCGACATCACGGTCGAGAACGACAAGACGCGGGCGGTGCAGAAGGCGATCCAGGACGCGCAGACGCAATACGACACCGCATCGCAATCGCTGCAGGGCGCGCAGAACGTGCTGCACCTCGCCAACCGCGACCCCGAGTCGACGCCCGACGAACGCAATGCCGCCCAGGCCAGCTACGCGAAGGCGCGTGCCGCCGCCGACGATGCTCAGCGCAACCTGAACGTCACGACCGACGCGGGCTACATGATCCTGTACGGCGAACAGGCGACGAACGACATGCCTGCCGGCATGGTGCAGTCGGATACGGGCGAAATCACGAATCCGGGCGACGCGCGCAATCTCGCCGACCAGAAGCTCGCCGCGCTGCAGGCGCTGTTTCCCGACTCCCCGCACGATCCGAACGACAAGAACTGGGCGCCGCAGGCGAGCGACTGCAAGACACCTGTCCAGATCCGCGCGTACGACGACTGGCAGACCGCCGACGCACATGCCGCCGCGGGCGAGGCGAAATACTACGCGGATATCGCGAACTCGAATCTCGCCTATACGCAGTTTCAGTCATACCTTGCCGATCCCGACTACAAGGCGGCCGTCGACGCCGGCGTCGGGAAGCTGAACGACGCGCTCGCGCCGCTGAACCTGGAGGTGTCGCTGCCGGATGCACCGGCGTCCATGGACGCCGCGCAGCAGGCCGTCACGACCGCCGCGAAGGACGCGAACTACGCCAATGCCGCGCTCTCGGCGGCAAACGACAACGTGACGCTCGTGCAGGCGCAGCAGCAATCGGACGCGGACCACGGCAAGGAAGGCCCGACGGTCGTCGCGCCCGGCGCGATCGAGAAGGACAAGACCGTGCTCGATCGCGCGCAGACCGCCGCAGGCACGAGCAGCAGCTATCTGCAGATGTTGTCCACGCAACAGCAGGCCGACACGCTGCAGGCAAACTTCCGCGGCAAGCATGCGAGGATCGACGACGATCCGAGCGACCCGTACACGCAACTGCAAATGGCGAAGCAGCAGGCAAGCATCGCGCACGATGCGTTCGTCGTCGCGTATGGCGGATCGCTCGCGCAGCAGTACGACGACCAGGCCGCGCAGATCGAGGCGACGGTGAAGGCGACGGCGAAGCCGCCGACCATGTGCCGCGTGCAGCCGAACTGGCTGAATGCGTCGCCGCTGTTTTCGCCGCCGTGGAGCACGGCCGCGAACGGCACGGCGAACCTGCCCGGCGCGGCGCCGCTGTTCGCATCGCCGTTTTCGGCGGCGAACCCGGCAGCGAATCCACTTGCGGGCGGCACGCCGTCGCTCGACACGTCGCCGTTCGTGACGAACCCGCTCCAGCCCGCGCAAAGCGATGCGACGGCGACCGGCACGGCGGACGCCGGCCCGACGCTGGCCGATGCGCAACGCCTGCGCGTCGTCGCGGGCGCGATCCGGGCGGCCGACGATCGCCTGTCCGATTCGGTCAACGAGCGCGCCACGAACGCGGCGCTCGCCCAGGCGCGCGACCTGCAATCGCAGAAGCACGACTCGCTGACGAATATCCAGCAGAAATACGACGACTGGCAGGCGTCGCATCCGGCACCGCCGCGCTTCCGGCAAGTCGCCGACGGCGACATCCTGCCGGCCTTTTCGCCGCCGCTGCCGAACCCGCACCAGAGCGAGCTCGACCAGGCGAAGCAGGACGCGCAGAACGCGGACAACACGGTGCAGCGGCTGCAGTTGATGGGCGAACTGGCGCATCGACAGGTGCTGATGGACCAGTTCGATGCGGGCCTCGACGAGCGCCTGCGCTACGTGACGGACGATCACTCGGACGCGTACAAGGACTACCAGAAGGCAGCGCGCGACTTCTATTCGGCGCATCGCAGCGACATGTCGAACACGCTGCTCGACGTCGCGGGCGCGAACACCGGCAACGGCGCGACGATCGATTTCGGCAAGCTGAGCGACACGCAGCAGCGCAACCTGATCGGTGTCGCGCTCGGCATGTCGCCGGATGTCGGCGGCGATCCTTCGTCGACCTCCTCGGTCGCCAACGACACGCAGACGCACTTCACCGACAAGGACAAGCTGTCGGCGATCGACGGCGTGCGCAACACGCTGCTGAAGATCGGTGGCGGCGCCGGCACGCAGATCAGCGTGCGGCCGATCGTGTATGCCGCGAAAGACATCGGCATGCAGACGACCGCGCTCTTCGAAGTCAAGGACACCAAAGGCGTCACGCAGTTCGTGGACGAGACGGGCAGCACGTACCACGACATCAACGACTACATCGACAACAACGAACTGTCGTCGGACGGCACGGTGGACATCGCGACCGGCCACAACGCGGACGGCACGCTGCAGATCGTGTCGCGCGCGGCGCACCACGACAGCGGCTTCGACAGTTTCCTCAACACGCTGACGGGCACCAAGCTCAATCTCGGGATGCTGATCGGCGGGATGGTGCTCGAAGGCATCGGCGGCGTGCTCGACGCGACGGTGCTCGGCCTGCCGCTTGGCGCGACGCTGAACGTCATCGGCACCGGCATGGCGTATACGTCGATCGCCGCGACGATGACGAGTTCGGCGCTCGACCTCGCGAACCGTGCGGACCATGGCCGCAGCTTCAACCCGTTGAGCGACGCGGGAGCGCGCTCGGATTTCATCAACCTGATACCGATGGGCGCGGCGGGGGCGTCGAAGCTCGTCGGCAGCAAGCTGTTCATGCGCGGCGTCACGGGGCTGACGCGCATGCCGAAAGTGGCGTCGTTCCTCCGCGGCGCCACGAAGGTCTTCGCGGTCGGGACCGGCGTGGCCGGTGCGACCGAGTCGTTCTTCGAGGCCGGGGCCGACTACCTCAGCGGCAATGCCGACGCGGGCAACAAGGCGCTCGTCGGCGGCCTCACGAACGTCGCGCTGATCGCCGCGGGCGGGCTCAAGGCGCGCGCGGTCACGGGCGTCGTCAATCGCACCGGCATCGTCGCGCGCACGACGGACGGCAAGGCGGTGACGATCGACGGCCAGACGATCCGGCAACTGCTGAACAACGGCGGCGACGCGTCGCTCGCGGCCGGCCGCAATCGCGCGACCTTCGACGGCGAGCGCGTGACGGTGTCGCACGACGGCACGCTGATGGTCGGCGACAACGTGCTGACCTATGACGGCAAGCCGATCCGCATGCTCGACAACGCGTCGCGCAAGGCGTTGCCGACGGGCGAATCCGTCGTGCTCGGCGCGGACGGAAAACTGTCGCTCGCTTCGGTTTCCGACAAGAACTGGACCAACGGCACGCGCATCGACTCGCTGACCGACACGGGCGAAAGCCTGTCGTTCGGCCCGGGCGGCCGGATGAGCACGACGCCGAAGATAGCGGCGAGAACGCGGCTCGATCTGCTCGACAGCGCGTTGCAGCAGGCGCGCGACGCGTACACCGCCGAGAACGGCGGCGAACAGACGGCACGCAGCCTCGCGCAGACGACGACCCAGGACGACACGGCGAGCGCCGCGACCGACGCGCGCAGCACGCGGCGCACGAGCGAGGAACGCGCACGCATCGACGAGCAGCGCGACGAAAGCGATGCCGATCACGCGACGAATGCAGGCAGCAACCGGCGCAGCGCCGACGCGCACGCGATGCGGTATCGCCCGTTCGACACCGATACGCCGGCCGGCGCCAGCAATCGCGAGACGCCCGGGGCCGCGCGACCGCGCGTCAACGTCCGGGTCGTCGATCTCGCGGACGAGGCGCCCGCCACCCGTCCGGCGACGTCCGACCCGGCCGGCATCGCGGTACCGCGCGGGCCGCGCGCGGAACCGATGAAGATCGGCGACCGCACGGTGTACATCGTCCGCGACGGCGCCGAAGCGGACGCCCCCGCCGTCGGCGGCGTCCGCCCGCAGGACCTCGAGGAACCCGTCATCGTCGTCGCGGGCGAACACGACGGGCTACTCGCGCCCGAACTCGCGAACCGCTGGCAGAAGGCCATTTATGCGGCCGCGCCCGACGCGTTCGGCACCGACGGCCAGCTGCGCCCCGATGCGCGCGTGCTCCGCTTCGACCCGGCGCCGGAAACCGGGGCGGCGGCCGGCCATGTGGCCGCCGACGAAACGCCGCACGCAAGTTCGCCACGCGACCCGCGCGACGATACGGTGATCGCGCTCGCCGGCAGGCGCGGCCCGAACGAGCCTGCGGTGCCGCAACCCGCCGCGACGCGTCAACCGGTGAACGCGCTCGACGGCAGGTTCAGCCCGCCGAACCGGGTGCTCGTGCTGATCCGCCCGGAACGCACCGATGCGGCGCAGCGTGCGCCTGCCCGCGACGGGACGGCACCGGACGAATCCCGCACGGCGCCCGCCGCGCGCGCGGACGGCGCAAAGCCGCGATCCGCAACGACGAGCGACGCCGCGGCGCTGACCGATACCGATCTCGCGGCGGCGCACCCGGAATTGACGGAAGCCGCACCGCCCGAAGCGGCCGCGCCGGATAAACCCGGCCGCTACACGCAGGTGCAGTTCCGTTTCGGCGGCGCGCCGCTCCCCGAGGCCGTGCAGGCGCTCGCGATGCAGTCGGCGACCCTCGTGACGCAACTGCGCATGCTCCACGACGCCGGCTGGCGCGTGAAGGTCGGCAAGCGAGGCGGCGGCAGCTACATCGATCCGCGCAGGCGCCGCATGACGATCGACGGCGCGCTCAAGGATCCCGGCGGCATCACGTACACGCTCGCCGGCGAGGCGCGACAAGCGGTGGAAGCGATGCACGGAGTGCTGAAGCCCGACTATGGCGACCGCGGCCGTTTCACGCGCAAGGCCCTCGAAGCGGAGGCGCGCGCGCAGATCAACGCGTTCGAGGCACGCTACGAGATCGCCCTCTCGAGCGGTGTCGACATCGCCGAACACGCGCATCTGCCCGAAGGGATCGCGCGCGAGGGCGTCGACTGGCAGCGCACGTCGGGCGATTACACGGGAACGGTCGGGCGGCTCGCCGACCTGTTCGCCGATGCGCCGGTGTCAGGACGCGACGGGCAGACCTTCAGCGCGTTCTACGACGACGTTTGGGCGCACCAGAAGCGCCGCGGCGACATTCCGCGCCGCATGCCCGCGCCGCGCATGCACGCCGCCGGCGACGCGCCGGACGGCAGGCAACATCTCGACGCGCGCACCGCGTGGAGCCACGCGCATGCGGTGCTCGCGTCGCCGTTCGGCGACGGCCGCCCGGCACCCGACCCGGCCGACCTGCACGCGCGCCGCGACGGGCACATGGCGCGATTGCCGGACCGCAACCTGCTCGTGCTGCACGCGGACACGCTGCCGGACGGCACGCTGCTCGTCGACGGCGAGCCGGCCAATGTGCACGAATACACGCTCGCCCAGGCGCCGTGGAGGCTGGTCAAGGACGCCGACACGATCGTGCTGTCCGCGAAGCACGGCGGCAATGAAACCGCCGCGCGGCTCGCGAACGTGTTGCAGCGCGCCGTCTACGCGCCGCCCGAGCGTGCCATCGGCGACGACGCGGCCGTGCTCGACACGCGCGTGTTCCACCGCTTCGACCCGGCGCCCGCTGCGCCGCACACCCTCGGCGAACTCGCGGCCGACGCCGAGGGCGTCCATCTCGCCGGCGACCCGGGCACGCGGATCGACGTCGAGCACAACGTCGGCGCACTGCTTGGCGCGGGCGCGCGCAAGACCGCGTTCACGCTCGGCGACGACGCGGCGCTCGTCACGGTCGATCACGGCCCCACGCCGTTGGCGCCGCTGGAGGCGCCCGAATCGCTCGACGCACGGCGCGCGGCCGACGAGCAGCTCGTGAACGCCGAACGTCAGGCGCTTCAGGAACTCGAAGCGCTGGGCGTACGCACCGTGCAGCTGCACGGTCCGTTTCGCTCGCTGGGCGGCATCGTCTCCGCGCTGGTCCATCCGCTCGGCGTGTTCCACAGCGACGCGTTCGCGACAGGCGCCCTGCCGTCCTACATCTCGCGCGCGGGAATCCAGAACATCCTGCGGCTGCACGATGTGCTCCACCAGTCCGACATCGGCTTCGACCTGCAGGGCATCTTCACGCGCTCCGGCGACTTCCTGGTCAGCGATCCCGGACGGATTCGCCGCGACGACTACGGATCGCACCAGATGTCGCTGTCGCGGCTCGCGGAAATCGAGCGCGGCGTCGTACGCTGGCTCCAGTCGAATGAAACCGGCACCACGCTCGCGCAACGTGACGGAGGGCTGCCGTCCGACGCGTTCGTGCAGAAGCCGTCGCCGATCACGCGCGTGCGGATGCGCGTCGGCGGCGTACCGCTGCCCGACGCCGTCACCACGCTCGCGCTGCAGTCGGACACGCTCGCGGCGCAATTGCGCATGCTCGACGCCAACGGCTGGCGCGTGCGCGTCGGCAAGCGCGGCGGCGGCAGCCGGATCGATACGAAGCACAGGCGCGTGACGATCGACGGTGCGCTGGCCGACCCCGAATCGATGACGTACGTGCTCGCGCACGAGACCAAGCATGCGGTCGAGGCGATCGAAGGCACGCTCGGGCTCGACTACAGCGACCGCGGCCGTTTCTCGCGGACGGCCTTCGAAGCCGAGGCGCGCGCGCAGATCAACGCATTCGAGGCACGCTACGAAATCAAGCTGACGAGCGGCATCGACATCGCCGCGACGGTGCGGTTGCCCGATGCGCTGCAGCGCGAAGCCGACGCGTGGCAACCGTCGACCGATCCCGCCGTCGCCGTCGCGCGGCTCGCCGATGCATTCGCCGATGCGGCTGTGTCGGGCACCGGCGGCAAGACGTACACGGCGTTCTACGGCGACGCGCACGCGCGTGCAAAGGCACGCGGCATGCGCGCGATGCCGGCGCCGGAAACACGCGCCACGCGCGGCGACGCGAACGACGGGCCGCACACGATGCGCGAGATCCAGGCGCAGCGTGCGGCGTGGTCGCAGGCCAACGCCGCGCGCGACGCGTCGCCGTTCGGCGCCGGCGGCCCGCCGCCGCTCGATACGCTGTCGTTCCTGCGCGACGGCCGCATCCTGATCGATCCGGTCACGCGTCTCGCGATCGTGCCCGCCGAGACGCTGCCCGACGGCACGCTGCTCGGCCCCGACGGGCAGCCCGTCGATCCGCACACGTTCACGCTGCTCAATCCGCCGCCGTCCGACCCGGGCTATACGACGATCCTGTCGGCGCGGCACGCGAACGAAGGCGCGGCCGCGCAGCTCACGAACCTGTGGCAGCGCGCGATCTACACCGCGCATCCGGACGCGGTCGGCGCAGCGGGCGCGTTGACCGACCTGGTCGGAATGAACCGCTACGTGCCGGCCGCGTATCGCCAGCCGTCGCTCGGCGAGCTGTCGGTCGACCCCGTGCACGGCCACCTCCATCTCGGCGGCGATCCCGCCAGGCGCGCCGATCCGGCGGATTTCCTCGGGCCGGTGCTGGGCTCGGGAGCGGACAAGACCGTGTTCGACGGCGGCGCCGGACAGGCGATCGGCGTGTACCGCGACGACTCGGCCGACGGCGTCGCCGACGCCCATGCGGCGGTCGATCTCGAACAGAGCGGGCTCGCGATGCTGCGCGACGTCTACGCGTTGCCGACCAGCACCACCGACGGGCCGTTCACCGTCGGGAATCGCGTCGCGGTCGTGCTGAAGCCGTCCGCGCAGCTCAGCAGCGTCGACGTGGAGCTCGACATCGGCCTGCCGAGCGTGGTGTCAGGCAAGGGTCTGGCCGACCTCGAGCGGATCCGCCGCGTCACGCAGACGCACCATCTGCTGTACGACTTCCAGGTGCTGTTCGGCCGCAACGGCGACGTGATGCTGCACGATCCCGGCCACCTCCGGCCCGGCGCCGACCCGGACGGCAGCGTGCTCGGGCGAATCGACGAAGTCGCCGCGAAGATCCACGACGGGATCGAGACCGGCCGTATCCGGCTCGCGCATCCGGCGTTCGTCGAAGCCGGCGCGTATGCGCCGCGGCCCGGCGCGATCGGGCGCGTCGTCACGACCTTCCGCGGCATCGTGCTGAAGCTGCACGCGCACGCGCTGGCCGCGCGTTCGCCGACGCTGCGGGCGCAGATGCGGCTCGCGCGGTGCGACGGGTGGAAGGTGAAGCTCGGCGCCCCCGGCGGCGGCCAATACGTGGACGCGGCGCGGCGCGTGATCGTCCTCGACGGCAACACGCGTCGCGCCGGCACGCTGGTGTTCGCACTCGCGCACGAGGCGCAGCACAGCGTCGACATCTCGACGGACACCCTCGGCATCGACCGCAGCAGCCCCGAAGCGTATGTGAGGAGCCTGCTGCTCGCGGAAGCGCGTGCGCAACTCAACGCGTGTCGCGTGCGCGACGAAATCCTGGCGGCCGGCGGCCCCGACATCGCCGCGCACGCGCAACTCCCGGAGACGCTCGCACGCGCGGCGGAGCACGCGTTCGCGAGCGGCGACGAGGCAGCGCTCGATGCGCTCGCCGATACGTTCGGCGACATGCGCACGTCGCTGCCCGGCAAGCCGACCTATCGCACGCTGTACGCCGGGCAGGCGCGCGCCGAATTCGCCGGCCGGCCGGCGCCGGCGAAGCTCGCGGCACCGGCGCGCGGCGGCGCTCGGCGCGGCCGCTACGCGATCGACAGCGCGGAAATGACGCGGGCGCGCGCGTGGCTCGACGAACGCGGCATGCGCACGCTCAGACGCGTCGACGGCACGCATGCGCCGTCGCTGCGCGCACTCGTGCGGCAAACCGGCGTCGATACCGAACTGCTGATTGCGCGCGCCGGCCCGGTGACGCCCGACGCGGCGCCCGAATTCGTCGCTTCCGCGCGCATCGATGCGAACGGCGCGATCAAGCCGCCGAAATTCGTCGGCAACACGCTCACGCAGGACGAACGGGAATTGCTCGGCGCCGCGCTGGACACCGCGCTGGACGCGGCCGATCCCGCGCAGGCCGCGGCCGCCCGCCAGGCCTTCGCGTTCCATGCGTCGCCGGTGTCGCTCAACGAACTGCGGTCGCTCGGCGGGGTCGCGAAGATCGAGCCCGTGCGCGACGGCAAGCCGGTGACGTTCACGCAGCCCGGCCGCGTGACCCACCGCTACGTCGCCGCGATCCTCGCGCTGGACAATACGAAGCACTACCGCAGCGCGCACAAGGCGATCGCGGCGGCCGCCGAGTCCGACACGATCTACGCGGTCGACCAGGCAAGCGGCGAGATTCGCGGCCACGCACGCTACGACAGCAGCCACGGCGTCTGGCAATACCAGGAGAACGCGCCCCTGGCGCACACCCGTGTCGCGCAACGGTCCCTGGCCGGCGCGTACCCGCGACGTGCGCAAGTGCGCGTACGGCCGCACGGCAAATCGCACGGCGTGCCGCTCACGCGAGCACGCGCGCGCGGCATGACGTTCGCGGTCAGCAGCATCGCCCCGGCAACGCTCGAACGGGTCGGCAACCGCTTCGATCCGGTCAAGCCGCCGAAAGCCGGCAAGCCCGACAAACTGCCGCGGCCGGGCCTGCGCTATCTCGGCCACCTGGGGCTCACGAGAACGCTGAACGCGCCGCGCCGCGTCGCCTTGCTGACACGCAACCGCACCGCCGCGGTGCTCGGACGCGGGCGCACCGGCGCCGCCCTCCCCGCCGGCGGCACGCGCGCGACCGATCCGGCTACGCGACTGTTCGAGAAGAACGTGTTGCCCGCCGGCAAGGACGCGGCACTCGATTTCAGCGGCCACAACGCCGTGCATCTGCTCAGCGTCGCCGAATTCGGCGGCCTCGAGGCGGGCAAGCATCATATCTACGTCTACGACACCGCGGAACCGCTGACCGACCGGCTCGACGCGCCCGAGGGCGTGCTGGTGCCCGACGCGAACGGCAAGCTGACGTGGCACGACCCGCACAACCCGTCCGCGCCGGGCGTGCCGCTCGAGTCGTCGCCGATCGGCGACGGCCCATACGGCGCCAACGTGCATCTGCTGCTGACCGAACTGACGCCCGCCGAACTGGCCGCGCATGCGCGCGGCACACGGCTCGCGGCGCTGACGCGGCGCCTCGCGCACCTCGAAGCGATCGAACGGGACAAGTCGCCCGGCACGTTCGCGTCGCTGCGCACGTGGGCGAGCCAGCAGGCGCGTGACGCGCGCCGCGCGCGCAACGCGCTGAAGAAGCAGATCAAGACCGAGAAGGACGCTGCCAAGCGCCTCGGCCAGCCCGTGCCCGCCAACCCGAAGCTCAGGATCAGGCCGTACCAGCCGTCGCTCGTCAGCGCGACGCTCGTCGAATGGAAGCGCCTGTATGGCAACGGCAACGTGTCCGGCCTGTTTGCGCACCTCGAACGGATCGACGCGCTCGCGAAGCGGGAACGCGACCCGCGCCTCGCGTCGCTCGAACTGATCGACACGCCGCCCGATGCGCCGCCGCCGGCGATGATGGCCGACGCAGCCGCGTGGCGCGGCACCGGCATGCCGCTGTACGTGGCGCGCGACTGGTCCGGCGGTGGCGCGCGCTATGCGCCGGTGCCGTTCTGGAAGCGCGCGCAGCGTGGCCTGAGCACGGCCGCGGCCACCGATCGCGCGCTGCGGCGCGCGTTCCTCGGGACCAGCGAGGCATTGCAGAACCGCATGGTACCGATGAGCCGCGCGCACCGGCTGTCCGACGATCCGGCGCCGTTCGTCCGGCAGATCGTGCGCAACGGCGGCGTGATGCCGGTCGTGACGATCCCGATCGATCCGCACACGCTCAACGCCACGCGCGGCGCGAAGCACGACCCGGAATTCGTCGACGACGTGAAATCGATCGGCAACCAGAAGACCGCGAAGATCGACTACTGGGAAGGCACGATCACCGGCGAGAACGGCGCCGTCATGCATCTCGACGACCTGACCGAGGCGAATCTGCATCGGTGGCTCGACGCGGCATCGCAGGCAGGTTTCCTGCTGCGCCTCGAAATGGCGCCCGCGCGCGCGCTCGTGTCGTCGGAGGACAACCGGCATCTGGCCGGCACCAACGACGGCTATCACCATCACGCACGCCTCGGCGAGCTGCTCGAGTCGTGGGCCGACGCGCACCCGGGCTCCCCTGCGCCGCACGTGATGGTGACGTTTCACGGTTGGGATGCCGTGCCGGAGCCGGTGCCGGGCGCGGGCCATCTGGCGCTCGTCAACTCGCTGCTCGACCGGCCGACGCTCAAATGGGTGCATGTCGGCCTGTCGTACGCCACGCACGGCGCCGACTTCATCGCGAATCAGGAACTGACGACCGCGCTGGCCACGATGCTCGTCGACCGCGCGCAGGCGGAAGCCGCCGCGCGGGCCGGCGCGAAACCGGTCGAAAGCACGCTCGAGCGGTTGCACGGCTCGGATGCGCTGACGCGCGTGTTCGAGCGCGTCGACCGCGCCACGCTGGCGGACCAGCACCAGATGCTGCTGGCCGAAATCGAGCGGATCGGCCGCGCCAGGGGCCTGCCGCCCGACGCGATCGCGGCCTTGCGGCAGGGGATCTACGAAGGCAACACGACGCGGCTGCTGAATCGCGCGCGTTACGCGACGTCGACGTTCGCGACCCGGGCCTGGGCGGCAAACCGGCAATCCGCACCGAAGGCGGACGCGCCCGGCCGCAAGTTCACCGAGACCTGGCTGACGAGCGTCGGCGCCCGGCTTCGCGCACCCGGCCAGGACACGACGCTGCGGCCCGGCCAGAGCGGCCCGGCGCCGCTCGCGCCGTGGCGCGAGATCGTCCGGCAACCGGCATTGATCGTCGACGACTCGCTGCCCGTCAGCGACAGCCGGCTCGTCAGCGCGCAGGCGGTCGCGCACGTCGCGGCAGACGATCCGCTCGCCGCCTACGCCGAACTGAATGCGCTGCGCCTGCAGCAGGTGGAGCGCTCATGGTCGCTGCTCAACTGGAAGAACGTGCTGTCCGGGATGGTCGGCATCGGTGCCGGCGTCGCCGTCCATCACATCGGCCTCACGCCGACGAACTACAAGCAGGCGGCCAACACGACGTTCGTCGGCGTGCGGACCGGCCGCCTCGTCCAGGCGTTGCATCAGGACACGCTGCGCGCGCTGCAAAGCGGCGATCCGCGGCTCTTCAACCATGTGATCGACCGCTTCATGAGCGGCCTCAACAATCAGTTGTCGGCGCACCGGATGCACGAGGACCAGCGTCGCGCGTCGCTGATCCGGCTGGCGGACGAAGGCCGCGCGAAGATCAACCTGCAGCTCGAACTGCATCGCAGGCAGTCGCTGCCCGCCGACAAGACGGTCGAATACACGAAGCTGATCGCGAACGACATGGTCCAGCAGATGCAGGGGGTGCTGGCCGGCACGTCGATCCAGCAGCTCCATCACGGCAATCCGCGCCGCTTCCTCGGCAAGGTCGGCCGCACGGCGGCGATCGCCGGCTACGCGAGCCTCGGCGAGCTGTCGCTGCATACGCTGCTCCAGGATCCTTCGCTGGTGCCGTTCCTCGGCACCACCGGCGCGCTGCTCGGCCTCACCTACACGGGGCTCGTTCAGGCGAGCGCGTTCACGCACCTGAGCATCGAGCGGCGCAGCCGCGTCGTGCGCTTCATCGACACCGCTTCCGACCTCGCGAGCATCGCGGGCGGCTACATCGGGCCGTTCGTCGGCTCGGCGCCGACGATTCACGCGAACCTGCCGATGGCGATCTCGTCCTTGAGCTCCGCGACGCTGCTCGCGCTCGCACGCACCGACACGCATTTCCCGAACCTGACGAAGCGCGTCACCGGCAAGATGCCGACGATCCTGCTGCTCGCGCCGATCGGCATCTACGTCGGCAACTGGCTCTATACGGCGTTCGGCGGCAGCGGCAGCGGCAGCGGCAAATCGACGCCGCCGACAGGCTCGACGAAACCGCCCAGCCCGCCGGTGGGGCCGCCGTCAGGCACGCACGTGCACGTGCACGTGGCACCGGCGACGCCGGCAACGCCGACTGCCCCGTCGGGCACATCGAGCACGCCGAGCACGCCTAGCACGTCCAGCGCGCAGCCCTACATCGTCATCGAAGGCGATTCGCTGTGGGTCATCGCCGACCAGCATCGTCAGTCGCTGCTCGATGCCGCGCACGTGTCGCGCGCCGATCAGCAGACGATGACGCGCGGCGAACAGGATGCGCGCGCGCTGAACGAGATCCTGCAGCTCAATCCGTCGGTCGCGCACGATCCGAATCGCCTGTCGATCGGCACGCCGCTGATCGTGGGCTGAAATCTGCACCGCGCGTTACGCCGCCCGCTGATGTTCCAGCCACGCCTGGAACATCAGCACCGTCCATAGCTGGTGCTGCCAGTTCATCCGGCCCGCCTGGTGCTGGCGCCACAGCCGCTCGACGGCCGCCGCATCGAAGAAGCCCTCGTCGCGCAGCCGCGACGGCTGCAGCAGCGCGTCGGCCCAGTCGCGCAATGCGCCGCGCAGCCAGTGATCGACGGGCGCGCAGAAGCCCTGCTTCGGCCGGTCGATCAGCGCCGGCGGCACGTACTGGTAAAGCAGCCGGCGCAGCAGCGCCTTCGACTGCCCTTCCGGCAAGCGCACCGACGCGGGCAGGCGCCACGCGAATTCGACGACGTGATGGTCGAGGAACGGCATGCGCGTCTCGAGGCTGACCGCCATCGCCGCGCGGTCGACCTTCGCGAGAATGTCGGTCGGCAGGTACGTGAGCGTGTCGATCGCCATCGCCTGCTCGGCGAAGCTCAGGTTCGCGGGCCATGCGGACACCGTATCGAGCGGCGTCGGCGGCTCCTGGCCGCTGAGCGCGATGCGCTCCGGATGATGCACCGACGACATCAGCAGCCGGTACAGCCCGATGCGGCTCTCGGCCGTCATCACGTGGCCGAGCTTGTGCAGCCGGTCGCCGATGCGGGTCGCCGAGTCGCGCGCTTCCACGCCGCCCCATGCGCCCTGCGCGACCGCCGCGAGCTGGTCCGCATGATCGGGGCGCAGCGCGTGCAGCGCGGCGGCGATCCGCGCGCGCACCGCCGCCGGCACGCGATGCAGCTTGCGCCACAGGCGCGGCGTCAGGAAATAGCGCGTATAGCCGCCGAACAGCTCGTCGCCGCCGTCGCCGGACAGGCTCACCTTCACGTGCCGGCGCGTCAGCTCGGACACGAGGAAGGTCGGAATCTGGGAGGCGTCGGCGAACGGTTCGTCGTAGATCGTCGGCAGCTTCGGCACGACGCCGAGCGCATGGTCGGCCGTCACGTAAAGCTCGGTGTGGCGCGTGCCGAGATGGCGCGCAACCGCCTTCGCGTAGCCGGCTTCGTCGTAACCGGCCTCGTGAAAGCCGATCGTGAACGTGTCGACCGGATTCGCCGACTGCGCCTGCATCAGCGCGACGATCGCCGACGAATCGATACCGCCCGACAGGAACGCGCCGAGCGGCACGTCGGCTTCCATCTGCCGCGCAACCGCCTGGCGCAGAACCGTGTCGAGCTGCCCGACGGCCTCGTCGGCGCTGCCCTCGAACGGCCGCTCGCGGCCCGCTTCGATCGCCTGCTCGAGCGTCCAGTACGCGCGCACGCGCGGCGTGTCGCGCGCATGCTCGAACTGGATGAAGGTGCCCGGCGGCAGCTTGCTGATGCCGCGATAGATCGTATGCGGCGCCGGCACGCTCGACTGGCGCAGGTACAGGCACAGCGCGTCGCGATCGATCGTGCCGTCGAAGCCGGGATAGCCGCGCAACGCCTTCAGCTCCGACGCGAACACCAGTGTGTCGCCGATCCGGCCGTAATAGAGCGGTTTCTCGCCGATCCGGTCGCGCGCGAGCGTCAGCACCCGCGACGCGCGGTTCCACAGCGCGAACGCGAACATGCCGGTCGCGCGCCGCAGCGTCGCCTCGACGCCCCACGCGACGATCGCCGCGATCAGCACCTCGGTGTCGGAGTGGCCGCGCCATGCCGGTGCGCGCCCCGCGCGCTCGAGCTCCGCGCGCAACTCGCGATGGTTGTAGATTTCGCCGTTGAAGACCATGACGTAGCGGCCGCACGCGGATGCCATCGGCTGCCGGCCGTGGACCGACAGATCGACGATCGCAAGCCGCCGGTGACCGAGCGCGATGCCAGCCTCCGGGTCGACCCAGAGGCCCTGCCCGTCGGGCCCGCGATGCGCGACGCTCGTCGTCATTCGCGCGAGCGTGCCGCGCGCTGTCTCCTCATCGAAGGCGACGCTATTCAGAAAGCCGTCGATTCCGCACATTTGATTTGTCTGCCTCTGTTGACCTGGTCCGTCAGCGGCGGCGCAACCTCGCGGCCCGCCGCCCGGCTGACGGTCGAGCCATATTACGAAGAAATAAATCAGCAATAATTCATGGATGAATGTCGGAAAAATCTGGAAAAAAAGCCGCGTCAAGCCCGACGTGCGATCGGCCCGGCAAACCGGAAACGGGTCCACATCACGGCGCATCGGCGAACGGCGTGCATGCAGGCGTTCCGGGCCCGGCGGGCCGTACCCGTCATGCCGCGCCGGTCGCCCACTTCAGCAACTGCGCGACCTCGCGGAAATGCTGCTGCTGGATCGTGCCCTTTTCGGGCGTGCTCTCGTACAGCGCGTGCGCGAGGCCGGCGTTCGCGAGCGTCGGGCGCAGCGCGTCGCGCGCGAGCCGCACGATCCGCTCGGCCGCCTCGCCCTCGCCGCGCGCGAGCACCCACGGCAACGTGCCGATCCCGCCGTAATAGAGCGCAACCGCGACGCTCGACGAATAGACGACCACCGACGCGAAGCCGATCCGGTCCGGCAGCGACGAGAACTGCGCTTCGCGCGCGAGCTGCCGGCGCTTTGCCTCGATGTGCGGATCGCCCTCGTCTTCCTTGTGCTCGCGCCGCACTTCCTCGATCGACATCTTCATCTTCTGGTTGAACTCATGGCGCTGGTGAACGATGTCGATCAGCGCCATCACGATGTAGATCAGCGCGGCCCAGCCGAACAGCAGCATCAGCAGCTTCACGATCAGCGCGAGGATCGACATCGGCCGCGTGAAACCCGACTGCACCGACGGGTCGAGCGACTCGACGATCAACCAGCCGAGCGTCGCGGCGAGCAGCACGGTCTTCAGCAGCATCTTCGCGAGGTTCACGAGGTTGCGCATCGACCACATGTTCTTCAGCCCCTCGGCCGGATTGAGCCGCGACAGCTGCGGCACGAGCCGGCTCCACGCCATCACGCCACCCACCTGCACGAAGCCCGCGAGCAGGCCGGCCAGCAGCCCGGCCGCGACGATCTGCGCGGACAGCAGCGCCCAGTCGCGCGCGGCGCCGTCGACCAGCGTCGCGAGCCGCGCGGACGGATCGGCCGCGCCGGCCGCATCGAACACGAGCCGGAACAGCGCCTGCAGCCGCGCGAACAGCGTGCCGAGCCCGACCGCGAGCGCGACGCACACGCCGACGAAGAACGCCGACGAGATCGTCTCCGCGCTCTTCGGCACGTCGCCCTTCTGGCGTGCTTCGCGCAAGCGCTTCGCGGTCGGCTGCTGGTTCTTTTCGGCCATCGTCGCACCGGTTCCGGCGGGCCGTCACGCGCCGCCGTGCGCGGCGAACAGCGCGCGCAACAGCGCCATCAGTCCGCTGTCGGGGCTCAGCAGCGCATGCAGCGACGCGTACACCACCGGCAGGAACAGCACCATCATCAGCACCGCGAGCGCGCTCTTCACCGGCTGCGCGAACACGAAGATGTTCAGTTGCGGCACCGCGCGCCCGACGAGACCGATGCCGAGCTCGACGAGCACCAGCACGATGATGACGGGCGCGGCGAGCTTTACCATCCATTCGAAGATCGTGTCGGTCTGCCGCACGACGAAGGTCTCCAGCATCGACGAGAAATCGGGGCCGAGCGAGCCGATCGGCCACCACGCGTACGACTGCGCGAACAGTTGCACCAGCACTTGAAGGCCGCCCGCGGTGACGAACAGCGCGATCGCGACGAAATTGAGGAATCCCGACGTCGGGCCGCCCTCGTGCCCGCCCATCGGATCGAAGAACGCAGCGCTGCCGCTGCCGGTCTGGAAATCGATCAGGTAGCCGACGCCCTGGATCGCGAACAGCACCGCGCTGAACGCGCCCGCGAGCAGCATGCCGACCACCGCCTCCTTCGCGACGAGCAGGCACCACATCAGGAACGGCAGCGCGGCGACCTGCGCCGGATCGATCACCGGCGCGACGAACGCGGCGATCACCACCGCGATTCCGTTGCGCACGAGGCCCGTGACGATCTGCTCGTTGAACACCGGCACCACGAACATGACCGGCAGCAGGCGCGGCATCACGTAGAGCACCGGCCGCAGCGTGCCGGCGATGTCGTTGAAATTCGCGGCGTGGTCTAGCATCGGCGGTCCGCGGCGGCGGGAGGGGTTGCAGCGTCAGCAGCGGTCGAGTCGGCGGTGTCGGCCGCGGCCGTCGCATCCGCATCCGCCGGCCGCGACACCATCTCCGCATCGAATACGGCGGCCATCTCCGGCTGCCCCGCCGCATGCTCCGGCGCATCGCCCGCCCACACGCCGGCTGTCGCGAAACGCCGCACCGCATGCGCATCCGCGACCTCGTCTGCGTCGCGCTCGACCCGCGCGGCACGCGCCTGCAATGCCTTCTCGCCAGCCTTGTCGAGCTTGTCCTCGGCGGCCTTCGCCTTGCGCGCGGCGCGCTGCAGGTCCGCGAGCGTCGCCTCGTGATCGCGGTGCACGTGCGCGGCTTCGCTGACCGACGCATTCGCGACGCCGATGTGGCGATCGAACGTGCGCGTGTCGGCCGCGGCATTCTGCAGCGCGCGCGCCTCGCGGAGGTCGTCTGCGAGCCGCGTCTGGATCGCGGCCTTCGCGGCGACCTGCCGCGCGAGCTGCGCGTGCGCGGCATCGAGCGCGCGGCGGCTCTGCGCGGCGATGCCCTGCTGGCGCGCGGCCGCCACACGCGCGATCTGGCTGCGCATCTCGCGCACGCGCTTCAGGCGCGCGAGCGTCGCGAGCACGAGACGGTCGTCGGCTTCAGACATGGTCGTTCGCGAGTTTCGTCAGCTTCGCGAGCAGCGCGTCGAAACGCACGTCCTCGTGCGACGCCTGCGTGCAGAACGCGCCGATCGCATCGCGCGCGCGCAGCGCGAGATCGCCGAGCCGGTCGCTGCCTTCGCGATACTCGCCGATCTGCACGAGCAGCTCGATCTCCTGGTACTTCGCGATCAGCTCGCGCACGCGCGCGGCCGAGTGCTGATGCGCGCGGCTCGCGACGAGCGGCATCACGCGCGACAGGCTCGCGAGCACGTCGATCGCCGGATAGCGGTTCGCGAGCGCGATCTTGCGCGACAGCACGATGTGGCCATCCAGGATCGAGCGCACTTCCTCGGCGATCGGATCGGATTCCTCATCGCCTTCGACGAGCACCGTGTACAGCGCGGTGATCGATCCGGTCGCGCCCTGCCCCGCGCGTTCGAGCAGGCGCGGCAGCACGGCGAACGTCGACGGCGGGAAGCTGCGCCGCGTCGGCGGCTCGCCGCTCGCGAGGCCGACCTCGCGCTGCGCGCGTGCGAAGCGCGTCAGCGAATCGACCAGCAGCAGCACGCGCTTGCCCGCGTCGCGGAAGTGCTCGGCGATCGCGGTCGCGACCAGCGCGGATTTCACGCGCTCCATCGCGGGACGATCGGACGTCGACACGACGACGATCGAGCGCGCGCGCACCTCGGGCGACAGGCTGTGCTCGATGAACTCGCGCACTTCGCGGCCGCGTTCGCCGACCAGCGCGATCACGTTCACGTCCGCTTGCGCGCCGCGCGCGATCATCCCGAGCAGCGTGCTCTTGCCGACGCCGGACGGTGCGAAGATGCCGACGCGCTGGCCGATGCCGAGCGTCATCAGGCCGTCGATCACGCGCACGCCGGTCGGAAACGGCGTGTCGATCATCTTGCGCGCGAGCGGGTTCGGCGGGTCCTGCTGCGTCGATACCCACGCGGCGCCCGTCACAGGCCCGCGATCGTCGAGCGGCCGGCCGAGCCCGTCGAGCACGCGGCCGAACAGCGCTTCGCCGACCGGGAACACGTGCTCGCGCCCGGACGGCACGACGGTCGTCTCCGGCGACAGCCCGGCCACGTCGCCGAGCGGCGTGAGCAGCGTGGTCTGTCGAGAGAAGCCGACCACTTCGGCGAGCAGCGTCGGCTGGTTCGGCGTGCGCAGTTCGCAGATCTCGCCGAGCCGCGCGCGGATGCCGGTCGCGTTGAGGATCTGCCCGACTGCGTGATTGACGCGGCCCTGCACCGACACCGGCGAGAAAAATGCGAGCCCCGCGTCGAGGTCGCCGACGAGGCGGCCGCGATCGAACGGCGCGGCATCGTCGTCGCTGTCGCCGCCGAACGACTGCGGATCGTCGAGCGGCGTGTTCATCGCGACGTGCCCTTCAGCGCATCGCGGCGGATCGCCTGGCGCAGCGCGTCGATCTGCAGGTCGAGGCTCGCGTCGATGCGCCCAGACGGCGTCTCGACCG
Source organism: Burkholderia sp. BCC1640 (assembly GCF_902833125.1). Taxonomy (NCBI): domain Bacteria; kingdom Pseudomonadati; phylum Pseudomonadota; class Betaproteobacteria; order Burkholderiales; family Burkholderiaceae; genus Burkholderia; species Burkholderia sp. BCC1640. The sequence continues at coordinate 67,862 of NZ_CADFEF010000032.1, forward strand.
TGCACGCGTGGCGTTCGAGCTGCGCGTCCTCGACAATGCGGATCCGTTGCCGATTCGACTGGCCGGCGAATGCGCGGTCGAGCGCGTCGCGCATCTCGTCCTCGCGGCCCGGCGCGACCCGCACGATCAGGAACGCTTCGTCGCGCACGAGCGGCGCGATCCGCGCGAGCGCGGCCTCGTAGAGCTTCTGCGTGCCCATCTCGCCGACGATCGCGCGCACGGCCTTCACGACGATGTCGGCCATCGAATCCTTCATCGACTCCATCGTGCGCGCGGCGGCCAGCGCCTGCGTGTACGCCTGCGCCGCATGCTCGCGCTGCGCGCGGCGCATGCCTTCGTCGTAGCCCGCCGCCTGGCGCTTGTCGAATTCGCGCTGCGCATCGGCGACGATGCGCGCGGCCTCGTCGCGCGCGGTCGCGATCACCGCGGACGCGTCGAGCAGCGCCGCGTATTCGCGCTCCTTGAGCACCTTGCGCTCCGACAGCAGCTGCAGGTTGTCGCTCGTGATCAGAAAAGCCAGTCCCATGACGCAAGCCTCTCGGGAATCAGAAACAGGAACAGCAATTCGCCGAACTGGTCGCGCTGCGCGCGGTTCAGCCAGTACGGCGCTTCGTCGTCGATCGCGCGGTTGAATTTCAGGCGCGTGCGCCGCGCGACCGCGTCGCCGGCCACGCCGATGAAATCCGCGAGCAGCCGCCCGCCGCGCGCGCGGATCACCACCGGCAGCGCGGCCGGATCGGCACGCCACGGTTCGAGCGTGTCCGTGAGCGCGCCGAATTCCGGCGCGCGCTCGAGCGCGAGCTCCAGCGCGTCGCCACCGAGCTTCGCCGCGATTTCCGCGCGAATGCGGCGCACGGTCAGCGCGTCGCGCAGCCAGCCGCGATGCAGCAGCAGCCCCGCATACGACGCAAGCTGCTCGAGCGCCGCGCCGGGCAGCAGCGCGAGCCGCGCACACGGATTGGCGACGTCGAAGTCGTGATGCGCGGCCACGTCGTTCGCGTCGAGCAGATGGCGCGCAAGCAGCTTGCGGCCGGCCGGGCCGAACGCGTCGGGCGAGCGATAGCGCGCGGGCCACTCGGCCGGCACGCGCGTCACGTGCAGATAGCGGTCGGGCCGCAGGTTGAATTCGCAGACGAGCGCGTGAAACGCCGCGAGCCGCGCGGGCGGCGGCGGCTCAAGCGGGTGCAGCCACGGCAGCGGCGCGGCATCGGGCCTGGCACCCGGCGGCAGCGCGGCGTGTTCGCTCATGCGCCGTCGCGCGCGCCGTCCGGCGTGCGCAGGCCGCCGCCCGACGACGCGGACGCACCGCCGGCCCCGTTCGCACCGCGCGGCGTGCCGACCAGCCCGGCCAGCCGGGCGCCGAACATCCCGCGCCGCGCGGCCGACAGTGCGATCACCGCGCAGGTCAGCAGGATCAGCGCGAACACCAGCCAGCCGAGCGGCGAGCGCAGCCGCAGGACGTCCGACACCGCGCTGCCGATGCCGTCCACGCGCGTCGTGCGCGCGGCGGCCGGCTGCAGGAACAGCGACACGTTGTCGTACTGCAGCCCTTCGATGCTGTGCGCGACGAGATCCTTGACCATCGGCGCCATCGCGCGCAGATCCACGCCGGGCCGGTAGCGGATGTATACGGCCGCCGACGACGGCTTGATCTTGTCCGCGAGCGGATCGTTCTCCGGAATCACGACCTGCACGCGCGCGACCACCACGCCCTCGATGTCCTGGAGCGTGCGCGACAGGTCCTGCGACACGCCGTACAGGTAGCGCACGCGCTCCTCGGCCGGCGTCGACACGAGCCCCTGCTTCTGGAACAGCTCGCCGAGGCTCGCATAGCTCGGCTTCGGCAGCCCGTTCGCCTGCAGCACGGTGAGCGCCGACTGCATGTCGCCGTCCGCGACGCTCACCTGCCATGCGTTGCGATCCGACGTGTCGCGCGCGTCGTTGTCCTTCGACGCGCTGATGCCCGCATCACCGAGCACGGCGACCATCTGGTTCGCGTCGCGCTCCGACAGGCCGGAGTACAGCTCCTTCTGGCAGCCGGCCAGCAGCGCGAGCAGTCCCGCGAGCAGCGCTCGCGCTGCCCGGCTGCGCCACGCATGCATGCGCGGCGTCGAATCGATCGTCGTCATCGTTTGTCCGCTTCAGGGCGCGCGGCCGCTTCAGGCACACGCACCGGCCTTCGTCACTCCTGCGTCTTCAGCACCGTGTGCGTGAAGCCGTTCGCCGCCTGCGCGACCGACAGGCTCAACTGGTATTCGGAAATCGTGGTGGTCGCCGTCCACTGGAAATCCATCGCCTTCACCATCGTCATCAGCGGATCGCTGCGGTTGTCCGCCATCGACGTCAGCATCTCGGTGCGATGCTTGTCGATGTTCGCGTACCGCGTGTCGAGATCGTTGCCGTACGTGCGCAACCGCTCGACCAGCGACGAATGGTTCGCCTGCGCGGGTGTCGCGGGCGTCATCTGCACCGCCGGCGCCGCATCGGCCGGCGCGCGCGACATCGCGACGCCCGACGCCGACGGCGATGCCGCGGCCGCACCCGGCTGCATCAACGCATCGAACTGGCGCACCTGCGCCGGATCGGACGCCGTGCCCGCCTGCTGCACGGCGCCCGCGAGCGCGGCCGCGCCCGGCGGCGCCGCGCCTACGCCTGTTACCGACATGATCGTGTCCTCCTTGACCGGCAGAGCCGGAAACGAGCCGGCCGGCACGCGCACACGCCCCGCCGGGCGCCCGTCATGGGCGGCCCGGGCATGTGGCGTCGCGCGGCGCGGCCGGCGACCGGCTTCATGCGCGGCCGGCGGAACTCAGGTGTTGCGCAACCTGGGCGTTCGCCGTCCCTTCCTGCGCGGTTACTGCGTTGCTGGTTTCGAACGTCGCGGTCGACTGCTGAACCTGGAAGTTGATCTTCGTCAGTTCGAGCTGCGTCTTGGTCAGGTCGTCCGCCTGCTGCTGAACCTGGGTCGTGTCGTTCGGACCACCCGCGCTACCTGCTGCTGAGGCACCCATATTTCGCTCCTTTTGCGTGAAGAACGTCATCCACTTTCCGGCGGCGGCCCCATGCCCCGCCGGCGACGTGACGCGCCGCATGCATGCGGCGTGTCGCGTAATGCGCGCACCGCGCGACGCGCGATGCGCAAAACCTGTCGCGACGCTAGTGCGCCGCCTCCTTCGAGGCACCGGCGGCCGCGACGGCCGGCGTCGCCGGCGCATCCTGCGGCAGCGTCGGGCCCGGCACCGGCTGCGCGACGCCGGCCGCCGCGCCGCTCGCGAGCGGCGGCACAGGCGGCGCCGGCGCCCGCTCCGGCGCGCTCGCGGACGCGCCGCCAAGCGGCATCGTGATGCGCTGGCCGTTGCGCTCGAACACGACTTCGTCCTGACCGATCGACACGACGGTCGGCCCTTCCTTCAGCCGCGCGCCTTCGAAATAGCGGCTGCCGTCGGCCGTCTCGATGTAACGCTGGTCGCCGTCGCCCGCGAATACCGTCGTGATCTCCGGAATCCCCGCGACGCCGCCGAGCGTCGTCGCGGTGCGCGGCGCGGCGGCATCGGCGTCGCGCACGTGGTCGACCACCTCGAGCGCCGGACGTGCGTCCTTCATGTAGTTGCGGATGCGCGGCTCGATCTGCGCGCGCTCGGCCGCGCCCGTCAATTCGATCCGGCCGCGGCCGAGATAGGTGACCGTCAGTGCCGTGTCGCTGAAATACGTCTGCGCGGTCGCGACGAGATCGCTGACCACGTAGATGTTGCCGAGCGCCGCGTTGTCGACGCCCGCGACGATCTGCGCGACGCGTTCCCGCGCCGCCGGGTCGCTCACGTAGCCCGACACGATCACGCCGTCGTCGCGCGGCGCGACGGCGAGCTCCGGATACGCGTGCAGCAACTGCTGCAGCCGATGCGTGCGCGCGAGCACCGACTCGTGCTGCCACGGCAGGCGCCCCGACCACGCGACGAAGCCGTAACCGAGCGCGCCGAGCAGCACCCCGATCCACAGCGCGACGACCGCGATCACAAGCCGCCGGCTGCCGAGACGTCGCAGCCCGCCGGTGAGCCAGCCGAGCCACGCGGCCTCGCGCGCGGCGTCCTGCGTGTCGGCCTCGTCGGGCACCGCGACGCTCGCCTGCGCATGACGCGCGATGCCGAGCTTGATCGAGCCGACCGTCACGACGTCCTGCGGCGTCATCGAGCGGCGGCCCGCACCGAGCGGCTCGTCGTTGAACAGCACGGGCGCTCCGCCATCGACGCCGTGGTTCTGCACCGTCACCGCAAGCGCGCCGACCTGCAGGCACACCTGTTTCGCGCCGATCTCGCGATCGGGCAGGATCACTTCGCAGTCGGCCGCGGTGCCGACCCAGTTCGCGCCGCGCGCGAGCGACATCGTGCGGCCGTACATCGGCCCGCTGAGGAAGCACAGGTTCCACGGCGACGCGAGCGCGGCCGATCCGGCCGCGCCGCCGCCGGGCAATGCGCCGTCGCCGTGCGGGTCAATGATGGTCGTCGACATGAGAGGACGCTCCTGCGGTCGTCGCCACGGGCTGCGCGGCCGAATCCTTCGGCGGCGGCAGCGCAGGCGGGCCGAACTTCGTGCCGGGAAGCGGCGCGGGCGTGAGCGGCACCGCGATGTCGTTGTCCGGCGGGCGATACATCGACGTGCCGTTCGAACCGGCCGGCCCGTCGGCACCCGGATTCACCGGCGAGCCGTCCGGCGCGTACATCGACGCGGTCGTCACCACGCGCGGCGTCAGCAAATAGAACCGCTCCATGTGGTTGCCCGACTTGTCGGTGTACTTGAACAGGTTGCCGATCAGCGGGATGTCGGACAGCCACGGCACGCCGCTCTTGTTCAGCCGCACCTCGTCGTCGTTGAAGCCCGCGATCAGCAGGCTCTTGCCTTCGTCGATCATCGTCTTGGTGACGATGTTGCGCTGCTGGATCACCGGCACGTTCGACACGGCCTGGCCCGGCACGATGTTGCCATCCTGGATGTCGATCGACATCATCACGCTCTGCGGGTTGCCGGACACGGCGGCCGCGTTGCGGATCGCCTCGTCGACGATCATCGGCGTTACCTTGATGCTGGTGCCGGTCGTCACGCTGTACAGCGACGAATCCTGGTAGCCCTGCACCTGTACGTAGAACTGCGTAAGGTTCTCGAGAATGGCCTCGGTGTTGTCGAGCGCGAGCACCTTCGGCTTCGAGCGCAGCTGCGCCTGCCCCTTCTGCGCGAGCGCGTTCACGCGGGTGAGCAGGTAGTTGCGCAACGAGCCGCCGATCGACGCGGTCAGCGCGATGCCGGTCGGCAGGAAGGCGCCGGTCTGCCCGGTTTCCGACGTGCCGATGCCGAACGTCAGCGGCGGATTGCCGGCGCCGTTGAACTGCGTGTTGCCGTTCAGCGGGTTCTGGCCGTTGCCGATCTGCACGTCGCCGTGCGTCGTGTGCAGACGCCAGTCGATCCCGAGGCTGTCGAGCGAATCCTCGTTGATGTCGATGATCGTCACGTTGATCTCGACGATGCGCGGCCGCTCGTCGAGCTGGTTGATCAGCGACTGGTAGCGGTACATGTTCTCCGGCAGGTCGCGCACGATCACCGCGTTGATCGCCGGATCGGCGACGATCTGCGGCAGCGTGTCGCCACCGCCGCCGCTGGAGAACGGCGAGAAGCCGCCCGCGCTGACGTCCGCACCGCCGTAGCCGCCCTGGCGCGGGCCGCCGGACATGTCCGGGAAGTCGAGCCGAGGCACCGCGATCGTCAGCCCCGAGCCGAGCTTCACCTGACGCGCGGCCTGCCCGAGCGGCGTGCTCGACGGCAGTTCGCTCGTGCCGCCGCCCTTGCCGAACAGCCGGCGCAGGATCGTCGCGACGCCCGGCACCGTCACTTCCTTGCCCGAGCGGTTGATCGTGAAATCGGACGCCCAGCCGTACCTGAGCCGGAACGCGCGAATGTCCGCATGCGCGCCGTTCGCCGACGGGTCGCCGACCGAGCCGACCGCCTGCCGCACGAGCTCCACGTAGCGGCGCGGGCCGGCCACGTACACGCTGTTCGCGCGGTCGTTGATCACGAGCGTGTAGCGCTTGTCGGGAATCTGCATCGCCTGCAGCGCGCGGCCGATCTCGCCGGCCGCGTTCGGCGGAATCGGGATCATCTGCGTCTGCGACTGGTCGGCCGGGTCGACGTACAGGAACGAGCCGTCGTAGTACCACGTGAGCCCGTAGGTCGAGCAGATCGTGTCGAGCGTCTGCTGCGGCGTGCCCGAGAAGCGGCCGCTGATCACGCCGTCGACCTTCGGGTCGACCACGGCCGTCACGCCCTGCGACGATGCGAGCTCGCGAATGAAGTCGCCGATCTTCTTGCCGTTCGCGACGATCGTGAACGGCTTGTTGCGCCAGCGCAGGTCCGCCGCGCGCGCCGGATGCGCGACCGTCATGCACAGCGATGCCGTGAGCAGCGCGGTCGCACACATGGCGAGCGCGGCCCGTTGCAGGCGGCGCGGTTGAAACCGGATCGGGGTGACGCGTCGACGCATCAAAGCACTCCTGAGGAAGAAACGAACATGCGTTCCAGCGCCTGTTGCGCGAAGCGCAGCACCTCGCTGCCGAGCCAGCCCGACAGCAGCACGAGTGCGACCATCACAGCGATCAGCCGCACCGCGATGCCGATGTTGGCGTCCTGCACCTGCGTGACCGCTTGCAGGATCGCGACCACGAGGCCGGTGACGGTGGCGATCAGCACGATCGGCAGCGACAGCAGCAGCACGAGCATCAGCGCCTGCCGGGTCAGGTCGAGGATCGTCGAGCTCGTCATTGCGTGACTCCCGGCGCGCGCACGCCGGCGCCCGCGCCGAGCGTGCCGTCGTCGGGCGGGTTCTTCACCCAACCGACCGTATGCAGTTGCACGTCCTCCTCGACCTCCTGGTACGACAGCACCGCGAGTTCGGGCAGCACCGGCTGCAGGATCGTCTTCACGTAGCGGCGCGCGCCGAGCGCGACCATCACCGCGAGCCGCGCGGCGCCTTGCGGGTTGCCGTGGCCGCCCGCGCCGGCCGCCTGCGCCGACGTCGCGGCCTGCACGATCGCGCGCACCTGTTCGCCGATGTCCTGCTTGATCGCGCTCGACAGCGCGAGGAAATTGCCCTGCTTCGTGCGCATTACCGCGTTCTCGATTCGCTCCTGCAGGTTCTGCTCGAACAGCACGACGCGCAGTTGCCGCGTCGCGCCCGCATGCCGATCGGTGATCATCCGGCGCAGGTCGACGCGCACCAGTTCGACCAGCGCGATCACGTCGTCCGGCTCGTTCGGCGCCCACGTGATCAGGCTCTCGAAAATCACGCGCAGGTTGCGGATCGGCACCTGTTCGGCAAGCAGCCGGCGCAGCACCTCGGTCACGCGCTGCAGCGGCACGAGCCGCGTCAGTTCGCCGACGAGTTCGGGATGCTCGCGGCGCACCAGGTGCACGAGCGCCTGCGTTTCCTGGATGCCGAGCAGTTCGTCCGCATGCTGGCGCACGATCTGTTCGACGTGCGCGGCGAGCGCGCCTTCGCTCGTCAGCCACTTGCCGTCCGGCGCCGCGCCGTCGGGCTTGATCCACAGCGCGGTCGCGAACGGGCCGAACGCCTCGGCCGGCTGGCGCTCCGCGCGCTCGGGCAGCGGCGCGACGCCGTCCCACAGCAGCCAGCCCGGCTTCAGCGCGCCATGCGCGGCGAGCACGTCCTGGAGATAGATCCGGTACGTGCCGGCCGCCGCGCCCTCGTCGTCGTTCAGCGTGATGCGAGGAAAGACCGTGCCGATATCCGCGTCGACGCGCGCCTTCGCGCTCGACAGCGCAGTCTGCAGCTGCGCGAGGTTCAGCGTCGTGCGCAGGTCGTCCGACAGCGACACCGCGATCAGCGACGTCACGCCCGCCGCATGCGACACCTTCGCGGGCTGGCCGTCGTCGGTCGCGCCGATGCGGCCGGCGATATGAATCAGGTTGAAGCTCGGCGCGGTCGTCTTGCGCTTCAGTTGCGTGAATGCGAACGCGCCGAGGCCGAACGCGATCAGCGCGAACGACCACTTCGGAAAACCGGGCACGACGAGGAAGCCGGCCAGCACCAGCGCCGCGATCAGCAGCGCGCGCGGATGCGCGCCGAGCTGCTCGCCCAGTTGTTCGCCGAGCTGGCGCTGCCGCGTGTCGCGCGTCGCGACGCGCGTCGTGACGATGCCGGCTGCGATCGACACCAGCAACGACGGGATCTGCGACGCCATCCCGTCGCCGACCGTCAGGATCGCGTAACGTTGCAGCGCCTCGCCGATGTCCATGCCGTGCATCAGCGTGCCGACCGCGATGCCCGCGACGATGTTGATGAACGCGATCACGAGGCCCGCGATCGCGTCGCCCTTCACGAACTTCATCGCGCCGTCCATCGCGCCGTGCATCTGCGATTCCTGTTCGAGCTTCTCGCGGCGCTCACGCGCTTCGTCGGCGCTGATGATCCCCGCGCGCAGATCCGCGTCGATGCTCATCTGCTTGCCCGGCATCGCATCGAGCGAGAAGCGCGCGCCGACTTCGGCGACCCGCTCGGAGCCCTTCGCGATCACGATGAACTGCACGACGGCGATCACGAGGAACACCACGCCGCCCACCACGACGTTGTTGCCAACCACGAGCCGGCCGAACGCGTCGATCACGTGGCCCGCGTTCGCGTGCAGCAGGATCAGCTTGCACGACGCGATGTTCAGCGCAAGCCGGAACAGGGTCGTAAACAGCAGCAGCGCGGGAAACGACGAGAAGCTGACCGCCGAAGGCACGTAGGTCGACACCGTCAGCAGCACGACGCTCGCGGCGAGGTTCAGCGAAATCATCCCGTCGAGCGCGGCTTGCGGCAGCGGCAGGATGAACAGCGCGACCACCGACACGATGAACGCGGCGAGAAACAGGTCGGCGCGCGGCGATGCCCCGAGACGTCGCCCGGACACGCTGCGGCCGGCGGAAAAGATCCGCTGCCAGTCGCGAGGGAGCGCCTTCGGTTCTGCCATCGTGCCGTCGTCCTGTCGTTGTCGCCGCCGGGCACGGGCCGTCATGCCCCGTGTCGCGCGGACCGTTGAATGGGACGAGTGTAGCGACGCGACACCGCGCAAAAAGGGATGCGCCTCGTAGCGGCGCGGCGGTTTTCCGGTGACGATCCGATCCGACTACGAAACCCGGCGGCGCCTGCTCGCGCGCATCGCCGGAACCGCTTCCATTGCGCGGCGGGCGCCGCGCGCGCAGACAGGGTCAGGACTCCAGACGGCGTGCGGCGAGATACGCGAGCTGCGCGCGATTCTGGACGTTGAAGAGTTTTTCGAGCGAACGGATATGGTGACCGACCTTGTGCAGCGACGTGCGCAGCGCGCTCGCGATCTCCTGGTCGGACAGCCCGCGCACGAGGCGCTCGAGCACCTGCTGCTGCTCGTCGCCGAGCGCGAAGCCGCGCATGCGCGCAATGCGCGCCTCGAGAAACGGCAGCGCGACGCGATGCACGGCGAGGCTCACCGACAGCGCGCCGCCGATCACGCGATCGTCGATCCAGTCGGTGCCGTGCGCTTCCGACGTCACGTTCACCGCGACGCGCAAGTCGAGCCGCGGCGCCGACAGGCTGAAAATCACGCCGCTGTTCATTGCATGCGCACGCAGATGGCCGGCCAGCGCGAGCACCTTGCGGTCGCCGCTGCCCTGCGCGGCCGACTCGATCTCGTCGAGCCGCCACGCGACCGGAAAGCCGCTCTGCCGCACCTGCGCGAAACGCGGGTCGCTCTCGTAGAGCATGCCCTCGATATACGGCTGCATGAACGTCGCGGGTGCGAGGTCGCGCAGCAGATGCGCGCACAGAATGCGCCGCCCGATCATTTCATACGCGCCGTATCCGAGCGTGCTGAAACCGATTTGCCGCAATCGGGAATGGCATTGGGCGAAATCGACAGGTGCAAGGTCGGATTTACCTGGCGCGATTTGAATGCCGGTAAAAACGTCACGCTCGATTGCATGAATTTCTTTCGAATAAGCGGCGGCGACCGCGATATCGGCCTGCGAGAACCACTCGACGCGTGGCGCGTCGTCAGCATATGTCATGAGGAGCCCACCCTTTCCCAATATGTGAACCTGCCCCGTCACGATCTGGTCTTTTCTTTATGTTTTTCTGGTTGTCTCTATACCGGTGCGAATATGAACCTTTCGCCCGAATTAGTATTACGGCATATTACGCGTACACAGGCATTTTTGTACAATGCCCCCGCGTTTCGTCTGGATGATGATCTGCGCATATCATAAAGATGCTCGATCGCATCGTCGCGAACGCCGTGCACGACACGGCTGCCGCCACGCGATGCGCGTCGATTCCGAGGGATGGCACATGTCCGATATTGCATTGCAAGAAGAAGCGGTCGCCCCAACGTTGTCCCGTCCGTCGCGACGGACGGCCTCCAGCACCGACGCGTCGAGAGAGCGCCCGGTGCAGGTCGTCTGGTGCGACGACGTCAAGCGCGGCGACATCGTGCAGCCGCACGCGCCGAAGCTCGGCGTCGCCGATACGCTCGAGCACGCGCAGAGCACCGCCGAACGCAACCGGATCGTCACAAGCCTGCTGCACCTGACGGGCTTCTCGACGTTCGCCTATTTCGCGCTCGAATTCTCGCGGGAGCGCGTCGAAAGTCTCTACCTCCACGAGGCGTTCACGCCGACCACCTATCGCGGCGACTACGTGCGGCACAACCATCACGACATCGATCCGCGCACGCTCGGCGCGCGCGTATGCAACATGCCGATCGTGTGGGACCTGCAGCAACTGCGCCGCGAACATCGCGAACGCGACGACGGCCCGTGCGTGACGCCGGCGGCGCTCGACGGTTTCCTGCAAACGATGCAGGACGACGGCATGTGCAGCGGCATCATGTATTCGATGGCCGTGCCCGGCACGCGGCTGCATGCGTTCATGAGCTTCACCGCGCCGCGCCGCACGCGCGAGTGGATCACGCCGGCGACGATCGAGCAGGCGTTGTCGATCGGGCTGTCGGTGCACAAGTTCGCGTCGCCGCAACTGATCGCGACGTCGCGCGAACGCGCCGTGAACGGGCTCACGCCGTTCGAACAGGAACTGCTGCTGGGCATCGCGGAAGGCGCGTCGGACAAGGAAATCGGCCGGCGCCTCGACACCAGCGCGCACAACGTCGACTATCACCTGCGCAAGCTGCGCAAACGCTTCGGCGTCGCGAACCGGATCCAGCTCACGTACCTGACGTCGAAACTCGAGCTGATCTGACGCGCGCGCGACGAACCCGCGTAAACGGACATGCCGGCCTCGCGGGCCGGCATGTCCGTACACCTGACGATCACGCCGTACGGCGTTACTTCAGCAGCGTCATCTGCACGACCTTGACGATCACGAGACCGACGGCGACAACCAGATAGCCGCGCAGCACGGCCATCCAGACGCGCGTCGCGACCGTCATGTTCTGCGGCTCGAGCGTTTCGAGCGGCGGCATGCGCCACGTGGCGCGCAGCGCGCGGTCGATGCCCGGCTCGACGACACGCTTGTTGCGGCGAATCAGCACCGTCGCGAGATAACCGGCGATCGCGAGCACGGTGCCGCCGACCAGCACGTCGACGATCGCTTCGCCGCTGATGTCCGGATACATCACCGATGCGGTCAGGATGATCGACAGCAGCACGAGCACCCAGATCACCGCGCCCGTGAACACGTTGAGCTTCGTCGAGTTGACCCAGGGCCCAAGCACCTGGCGATCGTTGCAGAGCACGAGCAGGAACACGGTCGCGCTCGGCAGCAGCACGCCGGCGAGCGTCTGCACCGCTTCGGTCAGCAGGCCGAGCGGGCTGCCCGGAATCAGCACGAGCGCGGCAGCCGCCGCGACGATGCCGAAATAGACGAGATAGAAGCCCTTCGCATCGGACACGCCGCGATGCAGCGAATGGCGGATCTTGAACACGTCACCGATCGCGTACGCGGTCGACAGCGACACCGCCGCCGCGCCGATGATGCACGCGTCGAGCAGCGCGACCGCGAACAGCGTCGCGCTCGTGCGGCCCGCATATTTCTCGAGGCCCGCGATCACGCCGCCCGCGTCGGTGAAGCTGCCCGCTTCCGGATGGCCGCCGAACAGCGCGGCGCTGAAGCCGATCATCGCGACCGCGCCGATCAGCACGAACGCGATGCCGATCCACAGGTCGACCTTTTCGTACTTCATGAAGCGCGGCGTGATGCGCTTGTCGATCACGTAGCTCTGCTGGAAGAACAGCTGCCATGGCGCGACCGTCGTGCCAACGATGCCGATCACGAGCAGCATCACGTCGGACAGCTTCGCGTGCGCGGGCCAGTTCGGCACGAAGAAGTCGCGCGACATCTGCGCTACCGGCGGGTGGATCGACACGAGCACCGGCACGAGCAGCAGGCTCATCACGCACAGCACGATCGCGAACCGCTCGAAGCGCCTGAAGTCGCCGGTACTCACCGCCGCCATCGTCAACGCGGCCGCCACGCAGACGCCCGCAACCTTCGGGAGCCCGAAGAAAGCCAGCACGAACGTGATGCCGATGAACTCGGTGACGATCGTCAGCGCATTGAGCAGGAACAGGTCGATCACGCTGAACGCGCCCCAGAACTTGCCGAAGCGCTCGAAGATCAGGCGCGCGTGGCCGACGCCGGTGACCGCGCCGAGGCGCAGCACCATCTCCTGGTTCACGTACAGCACCGGGACGAGCAGCAGCAGCGTCCACAGCAGCGTCGTGCCGTAGTTCTGGCCGGCCTGCGTATAGGTGCCGAATGCGCCGGCGTCGTTGTCGCCGACCATCACGATCAGGCCGGGGCCGATGATCGCGAGCAGCGTGCGCAGGCGCGCCCACCACGTGCCGCGCGCGGCGGTGTCGTGATGCGCGATGGTGCCGAGCGCGCCGCGGATGTCGCCCAGGTGGGCTTCGTCGAGCACGGCGCTGCGTTCGACGGCGATCGGTGGAGAGACGTTCGATGGCGTGGACATGATGAATTCCGTACGGCTGGTTTTTTATCCGGCAAGCGTGTGGCCTTGGAATACGCGCGCAGAACGGGGCCGCGCCCGCATGCCGAGACGCGCTCGGCGCTTCTTCAGCGGATCAACGATTTCAGGTGGTTCAGCAAACGGGAGAACACCCGCGGACGGGCGTCGAGCGTCAGCATCGCGTCGTAATGCGGACGCGATTCCGTAACGTGCGGGAGATTCGACAGCAGAAGGCCGAAGTTCATGGTCTGGCTCCTGGCGGCAACGGCATGCGTGCCGGCCGCTTGGTGGGCGCGGGGCCAGTCCGGGGCCTGAACGACGTGTCAGGCTAGTCGGCCGGATTGTCCCTGCGACCCGGGTTCAAAAGGGTCTGTTGGTGCAACGGGCATAAGGGACAACTGTCACTGTCGTTCACGGCGGCTCCTGTGCGGTGTTCCGGAGAACACGATTGACCGCCGCGCGGCGCGGGCCGCCGTTCGGGTGCATGCGAAACGCATGCGCGAACGCGGCCGCGCGCCGGGCGGCGGCGAAACCGGATGGCGCATGCGCAAACGCATCACGCTAACCGGCGCGAATCAGGGTGCACGTAGGGAGTTGCTGCGGAATACTGCTGCGCGCACCGTTTGCCTGGATGACAAACGGCGGCTTCGATGAGGCGCGGACGTCGGTCGCTCAGGCGGAAATTTCGTTCGAAGATCGACTACTGCAGGCGTCCAAGGCGGCGGCCCCAAGAGTGAAGATGCCGGATTCTATGGACCGGCCGAAACGGAAGTCAACCCTCTGGCACGCCCTCCGGGGAATATTTTTTCCCTCCCCTACACGCTGAAAGATTCGCGCCCGGAATGACGCGCCGCAACCTTTCAATGCGTCGCACGGCGCGCGCCGCCGATGCGTGCGAGCAACAGTCGCCGCGTGCCGCCGGCGGCCGGTCGCACCGGACATCGGTCGGCCCGCGCGCGGTGCAACTGCCGGTGCAATACGCGCAACGCCGCTGCTTTTTTACTTGCACCGCAGCAAAGCTCGCGACTACAATCCGCCCCAATTCATCAAGGGAGTCCCTTCGTGGACACATGCTCCAGTTGCAGTTCGATGCCGGTCCAGGCCGGCCAAGCCATCGCGAGATAGCAGCCAGACGCATGTCATTCGCCGCTAGCTCGCATTCGTCGGGTTAGCGCGCTTCCCCCGGTGCCGGCATAGTCGGCCCGTCCGTCGCACGCTCCGTTACGTTCCAACCGCCGATCGCAGGTCGCGTCATGCACCCGCGCTCGATCACGTCGTCCGGCATGCGCCGGACCGGACGGAGGTTCGTCATGTTCTTTCAATCGTTCGCGGCCAGATTCAAGCGATTCATCCACGTCGCGTCCGACCGCTCGTTGGTTTCGGCTGTTTCGCCGCTCGTCCACGCGTTCGGCAACTGGCGCGGCAGCGCCCTCGCGCACCTCCCGGAAGCACCGCGCCCGCTCGATTGCGCGCTGGTCGGTGCGATGGCGGCCGCCATCGCGCTCGTCGCGCTGCTCTGCACGGCCGCGTCGCGCCTCGGCTTCGCGCACGTATGGCGGATCGGGGGCTGGTTGCCATGAACGGCGATGCGGAACGCGCCACATGCCTGCGCGCCGCCCGTACCTACGCCATCGCTTCACGTTTCCATTTCGTCAGTCAAGCTAATCAATCAAACAACGGAGCCCGCATGAAGAATCGCTTCGAATCCGCACCGCGTACACCGCGCCTCGATGCGCTCGCCGCGTTGCTGTTGTCGCTCGCCGCCGCGCCCGCGTTCGCGCAATCGTCGACGCCGGCCGCCGCGGCCGAGCCGGCGCCCGGCGTCGGCAACGCCGCCCCCGCACCGGCCGCCGATGCTGCCGCGCCCGCGCCCACCGGTTTCTGGGAGCGTTCGAACCTGTTCGGCAACATGGGCGGCCTGCGCGACGTGCTCGGCGATCACGGCGTCACGCTGAACCTGCAGGAAACCAGCGAATACCTGTACAACGCCGCGGGCGGCACGCAGCGCGGCGGCGCCTATCAGGGCCTCACGCAATTCGGCTTCAACGTCGATACGGAGAAAGCGGTCGGGCTGCCGGGCGGTACGTTCAACGTGTCGGCGCTGCAGATCCACGGCACCAACCTCACGCAGCGCTATTTGCAGACGCTGCAGACCGCGACCGGCATCGAGGCGAATTCGACCACGCGGCTGTGGGAGCTCTGGTACCAGCAGGCGTTCCTCGCCGGCAAGGCCGACGTGCGGGTCGGCCAGCAGAGCGTCGACCAGGAATTCATGGTGAGCCAGTACGCGGCGACGTTCATGAACGCGACGTTCGGCTGGCCCGTGCTGCCGTCGACCGACCTGCCGTCCGGCGGCCCCGCGTATCCGCTGTCGTCGCTCGGCGTGCGGCTGCGCGTGAAGCCGGCCGACGCGTGGACCGCGATGGTCGGCGTGTTCGACGGCAACCCGGCCGGCCGCAGCGACGGCGACGCGCAGGTGCTGAACGCGCACGGCACCAACTTCAACCTGCGCAGCGGCGCATTCGTGATCGGCGAACTCCAGTACGCGCTGAACGCGCCGCCGGCCGACCCGAAGGCGCCGCAACCGGCCGGCCTGCCGGGCACGTACAAGCTCGGCTTCTGGTATCAGTCGCAGCACACGAACGATCCGCGCCTCGGCACCGACGGGTTGTCGCTCGCGAATCCGGCCAGCAACGGCATCCCCGCCACGCATCGCGGCAACTACGGTTTCTATGCGGTCGCGGATCAGATGGTGTGGCGGCCGTCGGCGGACAGCCCGCGTTCGGTCGGCGTGTTCGCGCGCGTAATGGGCGCGCCGGGCGATCGCAACGTCGTCGATTTCGCGGCGAATGCGGGCGTGACGCTCAAGGCGCCGTTCAAGGGCCGCGACGACGATACGGCCGGCATCGCGATCGGCTACGCGAAGATCGGCTCGCATGCCCGTGCGCTCGACGGCGACACCGGCACGTATACGACGCCCGGCTATCCGGTGCGTCGCGCGGAAACGGTGATCGAGGCGACCTATCAGTACCAGGTCGCGCCGTGGTGGCAACTGCAGGCCGACGTGCAACACTTCTTCCGGCCGGGCGGCGGCATCCCGAACCCGAACGCGGCCGGCGCGCGCATCGGCGACGAAACGGTGGTCGGCGTGCGCACGACGATCACGTTCTGACACCCGCGCATGCGACACGGGCCGGACTGCCGCGCGCGCGGCGATCCGGCCCGTGTCCGTTTACGCGCCTGCATGCAACGCATGCGGCCCGTCACTCGCCATACAGCCCGAGCAGTTTCAGCGTGACGCCGTTGGTCCAGCCGAAGCCGTCCTGCAGCGGATATTCGCCGCCACCGCCACCGCCCGCACCGGCCCCTTCGACCACGTACTTCTCGACGAGCTTGCCTTCGGTCGCATACACATGCTTCACGTCGGCCAGGAAGCGCGTGCCGATGTCCTTCGCGAGCGCCGGTTCGCCGTAGCGGCGCAGCCCGTCGATCGCGATCCACTGCAGCGGCGCCCAGCCGTTCGGTGCGTCCCACTGCTGGCCGGTGTTCTCGGTCGTCGTCGCGAGGCCGCCCGGTTGCAGCAGCGTCTTTCGCACCTCGCGCGCGGTCGCCTTCGCGCGCTCTGGCCATGCGACGCCCGCGAACAGCGGATACAGCGCGGCGGCCGTCACGCCGTCGCGCTGCTTGCGCAACTGCCAGTCGTAGTCGCCGTAATAGCCGCGGCGATTCCACAGATAGTGGTTGATCGCCGCCGCACGCCGCGCCGCCCGTCCGGAAAAATCCGCCACGCATGCGATGTCGCGCGTGACTGCGCAGCCCTTCACGATCGTCGTCTCGAGATGGAACATCAGGCTATTCAGGTCGACCGGCACGATCGACGTCGTGCGGATCGTCGCGAGCGTCTTGCCGTCGCCGAACCAGCGCGAGCTGTAGTCCCAGCCGCTTTCGGCGCCCGCGCGCAGGTCGCGGTACACCTCGTTAGCGGGACGATTCGGTACGGACTTCGCAGTCGTCACGTCCTCGAGATACGACTCGTCGCGCGGCGTGTCGCTCGCGTCCCAGTAGCGGTTCAGCACCGCGCCGTCCGGCATCGCGACCACGTTGCGCGCCGCCTGCCCGCGCGGCGTCGTGGTTTCGCCCTGCATCCAGTACGCATGTTCCTTGCGCAGCGCCGGCAGGTATTTCTGGTAGACCTTGTCGCCTTCGGCCTGCGCGGCGAGCGTGACCATGTAGGCGAAGAACGGCGGCTGCGAGCGGCTCGCGTAATACGTGCGGTTGCCGTTCGGGATGTGGCCGATCGTGTCGATCAGATACGCGAAGTTGTCGAGCATGTCGTCGACGAGATCCTCGCGCCCCGACACCTGCAGCCCGAGCATCGTGAAATAGGTATCCCAGTAGTAGCCTTCGCGGAAGCGGCCGCCCGGCACCACGTACGGCTTCGGCATCGCGATCAGCGAGCTGTACGGCGACACCGTCGTGCTGGAGCGCGTGAGCTGCGGCCACAGCCAGTCGATGTGCTGGCGCAGCGTCTGGTTCGCGGGCGGCGTGACCCCGCCTTCCGGCGGCGGCGTGAAGTGCTGGTCGACGAACGCCTTCAGCGAGAAGCCCGGCTGCGACTTCTGTTGCTGATACAACTGTACGATCGTCGCCGGATCGGTGTTGGGCGTCGCGTCGACGAAGGTCTTCTGGTCGGGATAGATTTGCGCCGTCTGCACCGCGACGAACAGGTCGCCGTAGAGCTGGCTCGGTGGCGGCAGCAGCGTGCCGGAAGCCGGGCTCGCGAGCGTCGCCGTGGCGGGCGCGGCGGACTGGCTGCCCGCCTGCATCGCGGCCTGATTTGCGCTGTCGGCCTGCGCCGCGCAACCGGCGACGGCGAGGTAAGCGACGGCGAGGACGGCGGCCCAGCGCAGACGCGGCGCGGGAACGGACGGATGCGAGGCAGGATGCGATGCGGTCGATGCGGCACGACGTGGCGTCATGACGTGTCCCCTCCTTTCGATGATGAATGGTTCGGCAGGGGTCTCGTTCGCGCGTGCGCTCGTCTCGATGGCCGTCGATCGATGCGCGTCGTTGTATTACGCAGATGAGTTCCGACTGTCGCACGAAACGCGCATCGCACGCAAGTTTCGCGGTGGCCACCGCGGGCGTGCGTCATGTGTCATGTCACGAATCGCATCCGGCATCGCAGTCGTCCCTTCTTTCACACGCGGTAACAGGAACGACTGTTGCAACATGCGGAACAACCGTTGTCTTGCGTGACGCAACGACCACATTGTGGGCATAATGGCGTCTTTACCGCGCGCCCTGCCCATGTCGCCCGTCTTTCTAGCACCGCTCATCGTTGCCTGTGCGTTGTTCATGGAAAGCGTCGACGCGAACATCATCGTCACCGCACTGCCCGCGATGGCGAGGGACTTCGGGCACAATCCCGTCACACTGAACATTGCGATCACGTCCTACGTGGTCGGCCTCGGCGTATTCATCCCGATCTGCGGATGGCTTGCCGACCGCTTCAGCGCGCGCTCCGTCTTCCGCACCGCGATCGGCATCTTCGTCGCCGGCTCGCTGATGTGCGCGGCCTCCAACTCGCTCGGCGTGCTGACGTTCGCGCGCTTCGTGCAGGGCGTCGGCGGCGCGATGATGGTGCCGGTCGGCCGGATCATCATCTTCCGCGCGGTGCCGCGCTCCGATCTCGTGCGCGCGATGAACTACCTCGCGATTCCCGCGCTGTTCGGGCCGACGCTCGGGCCGCTCGTCGGCGGCTTCATCACGACCTACCTGCACTGGCGGATGATCTTCTTCATCAACGTGCCGATCGGCATCTACGGGATCTACCTCGCGAGCAAGCACATCGCGAACACGCACGAGGCCGATCCCGGCCCGCTCGACTGGTTCGGATTCCTGCTGTCGGCGAGCGGCGCCGCGCTGCTGCTGATGGGCCTCACGCTGATCGACGGCTCGCTCACGTCGCGCGGCAACGCGCTCCTGATGTGCGCGGCCGGCGCGGCAATGCTCGCGCTCTACGTGCCGTACGCGCGCCGCAAGACGCGCCCGGTGCTCGACCTCAGCTTCCTGAAGATCCCGACCTACCATGCGAGCGTGGTCGGCGGGTCGCTGTTCCGCATCGGCCTCGGCGCGGTGCCGTTCCTGCTGCCGCTCGCACTCCAGGAAGGCCTCGGGATGAGCGCGTTCCACTCCGGGCTGATCACCTGCGCATCCGCGCTCGGCGGCGCGGTGAGCCGCTCGACGGCCACCCATACGCTGCGCCGCTTCGGCTTTCGCACGGTGCTGATCTACAACGCCGCGTTCGCCGGGCTCGCGATCGCCGCCTACGGCGTGTTCCATCCGGGCATGCCGACCTGGGCGATCTGGACGATCGTGCTGGTCGGCGGCATCTTCCCCGCGCTGCAGTTCACGAGCCTGAATTCGATGATCTACGCGGATATTTCGCAGGCCGATGCAGGCCGCGCGACGAGCCTCGGCAGTGTCGTGCAGCAGATGTCGCTCGGGCTCGGCGTGACGGTCGCCGGCCTCGTGCTGCACGTGTCGCACTGGCTGCAGGGGCATCAAACGATGGTGTGGTCGGATTTCTGGCCCGCGTTCGTCGTGGTCGGGCTGTGTTCGTTCGCGTCGATTCCGATCACGCGACGGCTGCCGCCCGGCGCCGGCGACGAAGTCGCGCGCGGCAAGCGGCAATGAACGTGCTGGCTGGAGAGGGAAAGGCAGGCGGCGGAAGAACCGGAAAACAAAAAAAATCAGCGGACATCCACACGGGGCCGGTGCACAGCCGCATGGATGTCCGCTCAGGGCTCCGGGTCTCTCGTTGGGGGTTGAGAATCCCGGATCTGCTTCCTGCGTGCCATTGACATATGTGCGTCGGAAGCCGAATCGTTGCGCGCACATTTCGTCGCGCCATGACTGCACTATAGGGAAAGTCGCGCCGCGCATCTGTCAACCATTGTCAGACGCGTTGCATGAGCGCTTTCCAATGGAACAGGAGCCTGGACGAGGGTCTGCACTGGCTCTTGCGTAGCGCTTTCGGCGCGTTTCCAATGCAAAAGAGCCTGTTGTTGGCCCGACACGCGCGAGTTGACCGACACCG